>JANOWB010000500.1:0-2104 GCA_031417695.1 Polaromonas sp. | reverse complement strand
AGCGCCGCCTGGCGTTAAAAATTCAGCAATAAGGAGGCACCCCGAGCATGGCAGACATCAACATCACGCGCGCCCACGGCATGAGCTTTGGCGACGCCCGCAAAGCCGCTTTCAAGTGGGCCGAGCAGGCCGAGGCTAAATTTGACATGGAATGCACTTACGAAGAAGGCCAAACCAGTGATGAATGCGGCTTCACGCGCTCGGGGGTTTCGGGCACTTTGACGGTGGATAAAGACACGTTTGAACTGCACGCCAAGCTGGGCTTTTTGCTCGGCGCTTTCAAAGACAAAATTGAAGGCGAGATCGTGAAAAATCTGGATGCGTTGATTGCTAAAAAAGAACCCGCAGCTAAAAAAGCCGTGGTGAAAAAAGCCGTTAAAAAGGCTTGACCAAGTGCTGCCAACTGCTGCGAGCGGCCCGCTTGCTGGCCTAAAAGTCATTGAGCTAGGCCAATTAATTGCCGGGCCGTTTGCCGCCAAAACGCTGGCCGATTTTGGTGCGGAAGTCATCAAAATCGAAACGCTTGAAACCGGCGACCCGCTACGCAAATGGCGGCTGCTCAAAGACGGTACGTCGGTGTGGTGGCAAGTGCAGTCGCGCAACAAGCGCTCGGTGGCACTGGATTTAAAGCAGCCCGATGCACAAGACATTGTGCGCAAACTGGCCTTGGATGCAGATGTACTGATTGAAAACTTTCGCCCCGGCGCCATGGAGCAATGGGGCTTGGGGCCTGATGAGTTGCTCAAGCTCAACCCCGCCCTCATCATGCTGCGCATCAGCGGCTACGGCCAAACCGGCCCGTACCGCGACCGCCCCGGCTTTGGCGTGGTGGCCGAAGCCATGGGCGGCCTGCGCCACTTGACGGCTGAGCCCGGCCGTGTGCCCGTGCGCGTTGGCGTGAGTATTGGCGACACGCTGGCCGCGTTGCACGGCGTGATTGGCATATTGCTGGCGCTGCAACATCGCAACCAAACCATCAGCGTTAACGCGCCTAAAGGCTTGGGCCAAATCATTGACGTGGCGCTGTACGAAGCGGTGTTTAACTGCATGGAAAGCCTGCTGCCCGAGTACGACGCCTTCGGTGCGGTGCGCCAAGCCGGCGGCAGCGCCCTGCCCGGCATTGCGCCGAGCAATGCCTATTTGTGCAGCGATGGGGGCTATGCGCTGGTTGCTGGAAATGGCGACAGTATCTACAAGCGCCTGATGAAAACCATTGGTCGAGAAGATTTAGGCAACGACCCGCAATTGAAAGACAACGCCGGCCGCGCCGCCCGGGTAGATGAAATTGACGCCGCCATTGACCAGTGGACAGCGCAGCGCACGGTAGCCGATGTGTTGGCCGCGCTTGATGCGGCGTCTGTTCCGGTTGGCCGCATTTACACAATTGCCGACATTGCCAGCGACCCGCACTACGCGGCGCGCGGCATGATTGAGCGGATAACCCTGCTTGACGGCAGCACGCTGGCGGTGCCCGGCATTGTGCCCAAGCTGTCCGTTACGCCCGGCAGCCACTACCGCAGTGCACCCGAGTTAGGGCAAGACACCGACGCTGTGCTGCGCGGCATGGGCTTGAGTGTTGCGCTAATTGCCGACCTGAAAAGCCGGGGCATTGTGCAAGGTGCAAACGGTGCGCACACTAGCTGACAGGGCAGCCAAGCCAGCGCAGCGCTTTTATTCACGACTAAAATTCGCCACTAAAATATGCTACTAAATTAATAGCTGCTCGCGCCCGTATTTATTGGGCTACAGGCCGATTAGTATCGTAAAAACGGCCTCTTTTCGGCGTTTTAGCTCAGCTCAGTGATCAAATCAATGTACTGCTGCTTGGCGTCGTCTGTAGACGTGCCCTTCAGCTTGGCCCACGCGTCCCACTTGGCGCGCGCCACCATGTCGCCAAAGCCGGGCTTTTTCTCTTCGTTGTCGCCAGTGCTGCCTTGCTTGTACAGCGCGTAAATTTTGAGCAGCGTGGCGTTGTCGGGCCGCTCGCTCAGGTTTTTGGAATCAGCCATGGCTTTGTCGAAAGCGGCGGTCAGTGCAGACATAAAAAGTGCTCCTTTAAAAATTGACACCCACGCGACGTGCTGGGTTAGAACTGGCGGTTAAA
>JANOWB010000499.1:0-8634 GCA_031417695.1 Polaromonas sp. | reverse complement strand
GTCGTCGCCAAAACCTTGCAGCCGCAAGCGAATCCAGCGCGGGACTTCAGCGCCGCAGGCGTCTGAAAAGCGCAGCAACTGCGACGAATTGGTGATCGGCATGATTCCGGGTACTACGGGCACGTCCACACCGAGTTTGAACGCGTCGTCAACAAATCTGAAGTACGCGTCAGAATTAAAAAAGTATTGCGTGATGGCTGAGTCGGCGCCTGCTTTTACCTTGGTGACGTAAGCTTTCAAGTCATCGTCAGCTGACTTGGCCTGCGGGTGAACTTCTGGGTAGGCGCCCACTTCAATGTGAAAGGCGTCCGCAGTTTCTGAGCGGATAAACGCCACCAGATCACTGGCGTAATGAAACTCTCCACCGCCGCCGTAGCCACTGGGCAAATCGCCGCGCAGCGCCACCAGGCGTTTAACGCCCATGGCTTGCAACGTGGCCAACTGCTCGCGCACGGCGGCTTTGGTTGCGCCCACACATGAGAAATGGCACGCCGCTTCAACGCCCTCGGCCAAAATTGCGCCGACGGTATTGAACGTGCCGTCTTGCGTCGAGCCACCGGCACCAAAAGTGACTGAGCAAAACTCGGGCTTGAGTGCATAAAGCGCCTGGCGCGTGGCGCGGAGCTTTTCAGCGCCCTCTGGCGTTTTAGGCGGGAAAAACTCGATGCTTATCGGAAGCGCTGTCTTGGTTAAGGTGTTGGTCATGGTCATCAACAATTATTCTTTTCGCTTGCGCCGCGCCGGGCCGTGCTGGCCCGCGTGGGCTTCTTCAGAATCCTCATGTGCAGCGTGCAGCGCGCGAGTTTCAGCTCTGGGGGTGCGTTTGACAACTTTGCGCGCTGGCGTTGCGGGCAACGGCTTGTCATCGATGGCTGCGTTGCTGCCTTTTTTGCCATGAATAAAAAACTCTCGGTTGCCGTCACCACCGTCGATGCTGGACTGCATCCAGCCGAGAACTGCAATACCTAGCTCAGCGCAGCAGTCGCGCAAGCGCTTTTCAACAAATTCAAAATGCGCGGCATCGCGCACAATGCCGCCCTTGCCAATTTGGCCGGGTTGCAGTTCAAACTGCGGTTTGACCAGCATCAGCAAATGGCCCTCGGCTTTGAGCAAACGCACGACTGCTGGCAGCACCAGCGTCAAGGAAATGAAAGACAAGTCGCCTGTTAAAAAATCGAATAGTGGGTCAATTTCTGGCTCATTTTCAGCATCAAACTCACCTGTAGCCGAATAAATACGGGCGCAAGCAGCTATTAATTCAGGAGCGGTTATTGACCGCGCATTGATGCCTTCCAGGCACACGACACGCTCGTCTTCACGCATCGACGCATGCAGCTGGCCATGACCCACATCGACACCTACCACCTGCGCAGCGCCGTGCTGCAGCAGGCAATCGGTAAAACCGCCGGTCGACTGGCCAATATCCAGGCAGCGCAGGCCTGTCACATCAAGGCCGGTGGCTTTCAATGCGCCTTCGAGCTTCAAGCCGCCGCGCGAGATGTATTTGGCCTCGGTGTTGTCCAGCACTTCAACGTCTGCCGCGTCAGCAATTTCATCGCCGTTTTTAGCGACTCGTTTCCAGGGCGCAGCAACTTCAGCTTCATCGACCACCACGCGCCATTGCACGCCAGCCGCTATCAGGCGCTGGGCTTGGGAGCGGGTAGTGGCAAAGCCGTGTTCGACGAGGAAGAGGTCAGCGCGCATGGGGGTCTTGTCTTGTCTCCCTCTCCCGCCGGGAGAGGGTTGGGGTGAGGGGTCTACAAATTAAAGCATGGTGCAAGAATTTACACCGCTAGCCCTAACCCCTGCCCTCTCCCAGGGGGAGAGGGAGTCGTACCATTAATAACGGTATGCGTTAGCCTTGTACGGGCCGGCCTTATTCACACCAATATAGTCAGCCTGCTCCTGGCTCATTTCGGTCAGCATTGCGCCAACTTTCTTGAGGTGCAAACGGGCTACTTTTTCGTCCAGGTGCTTTGGCAACACGTAAACTTCGCCAACCTTGTAGTCAGCTTGCTTGGTGAAGAGTTCGATTTGTGCCAGCACCTGGTTGGCAAAGCTGGACGACATCACAAAGCTTGGGTGGCCCGTGCCGCAGCCCAGGTTAACCAGGCGGCCCTTGGCCAGCATGATGATGCGTTTGCCGTCCGGGAAAATCACGTGGTCAACTTGCGGCTTGATCTCTTCCCAAGTGCATTTCTCAAGTGACACCACATCGATTTCATTGTCAAAGTGGCCAATGTTGCAAACGATGGCCTGGTCTTTCATGGCAGCCATGTGGGCGTACGTGATGACGTTTTTGTTGCCGGTAGCCGACACAAAAATGTCGCACTTGTCGGCCGCGTATTCCATCGTCACAACTTTGTAGCCTTCCATCGCGGCTTGCAGCGCGTTGATCGGGTCAATCTCAGTGACCCACACTTGTGCGCTCAGGGCGCGCAGTGCTTGGGCCGAGCCCTTGCCCACGTCGCCGTAACCAGCAACCACAGCAACCTTGCCTGCAATCATGACGTCAGTCGCGCGCTTGACAGCGTCAACCAGCGACTCGCGGCAGCCGTACAGGTTGTCGAATTTTGACTTGGTCACCGAATCGTTCACGTTGATGGCGCGAATCACCAGTGTGCCTTTGGCCGACATTTCATTCAAGCGCAGCACGCCGGTGGTGGTTTCTTCAGTCACGCCAACGATGTTTTTCAGGCGGCGGCTGTACCAGGTCGGGTCAACGGCCAGCTTGGCTTTAATCGAGTTGAACAAGCAGATTTCTTCTTCGCTGCCAGGCTTGCCAATAACGGAAATATCCGTCTCAGCTTTGGTGCCGAGGTGCATGATCAACGTGGCATCGCCGCCGTCGTCCAAAATCATGTTCGGGCCTTCTTCATCTGTGCCTTTGGCGCCGTCGAACTCAAAAATCTTGTGGGTATAGTCCCAGTAGTCGGCCAGCGACTCGCCTTTAATGGCGAAAACAGGCGTACCCACAGCGGCCAAAGCGGCAGCGGAGTGGTCTTGTGTCGAGTAAATATTGCATGAAGCCCAACGCACTTGTGCGCCAAGAGCCTGCAGCGTTTCGACCAGCACGGCGGTTTGAATCGTCATGTGGATGGAACCCGTGATGCGGGCGCCTTTGAGCGGCTGGTCTTTGGCAAATTCTTCGCGCATGGCCATCAGGCCAGGCATTTCGGTTTCAGCGATTTTGATTTCTTTGCGGCCCCAAGCGGCAAGCGACAAATCGGCGATCACATAATCAGAAAAAGGCGCAACGACTGCGAGGGTGGGCTTAAGTACGGCGTTCATAAGGTTCTCCAAAATCAAACATCAATTGGGCAAAATAGCCACAGGCAGTGCTGAACGTTTGCGGAAGAGTTTTTTGACTCACCCGGCTAGAAAAGCACATGCGGGTGAGCGTGGTTGCTAAAGTCACTTGTGTGTGAATCTTGAGCCTAATCCACATGCCGTGGGTTGCAACGCTCCTCAAGAAAGTCATATTGTACATAAATGAGACAATTTGGTCATAAGATTTTCCGGCGCTCGTGAGGCTTTTATGAAAACAATCAAATATCTGGTTGCCATGTGGCTTGTGTGTGTCAGTTGCATCGCGTCCGCTCAGGCGACTGATGCTAGCGTTCACCCGGGAGCTCAATGGCGTGAACTGCTGGTCGCCAAAGATTTCGCGGCGCTTGAGGTCAGCATCAAAGCGCTTCATGAAGCATCGCTGCAAAACGGTCCGAAGCGGCGCGAACTTCGGCGCGCGCTGGGCCATCTGGTCAACTCCGGTGGCAATGTGGCGCCTTTATTTGACGATTTCGCCGCTGCGTCTCCCAACTCGTTTGGCGCTATGTCGCGCGGCTACTTTCTGGTTAATCAGGGCTGGAAGGCTAGAGGCTCCAAATTTGCAAACCACACCTCCGAAGAGCAATTTGCACGCATGACCCAACTGATGCAAAGCGCCGTGAAAGATTTTGAGATCGCTTTAAAGGGGTTGAACAATCGCTGCGACCCCTGTTACGCCGGGATGATCAATATTGGCATGGCCACGGGCGATGTCGATTTGAAAGCCAAGGCGATAAATGCGTCGGCTCGGTACGACGACGGTGGTTTTGAAGCGCCACTTGCCTACATGGAGAGTCTGGATCCCCGATGGCGCGGGACAGCAGATGGCGTACAGCAGTATGTGGACGAGTTTGCCGCACAGTTTCCACAAAGTTTCACGTCTGCGGTGCTAAAAACGGTTCTTTTGTTAAACAAGGCCGACGCTTATTTAGGGGCGGGTGAAAACGACCAGGCAAAGCTGCTTGCAGAACAAGCCGCCAAGATTGACTCTGGTAGCTCGAACGCGCTGCGGGTGCTCACCACCGTTGCGCTCAATAAAAATGAATTTGAAAAAGTCATTGAAATCGCATCGCAAGCCCTCGCGATTGATCCCGATTTGACAACCACTCGTAACGCCCGTGCGCACGCGTACTTGCGCGGAAAAACACCTTTGGCCGCGGTGCCTGATCTCGAGTACGCCGTTGCACAAGGCGATGAATGGGCCTTGCAAGCGGTGCTGCCAATCGTGGCGTCTGGAAAGTACGGTTTTCAGGCCGACAAGCAGCGTGCAAAAGCCATTTGTCAATCGGCCCTAGACGCGCTGCTGGCATCGGGTTTCACCTGCATGGGTGGTCTTTATTACTTTGGTTTCAATGGCAAACCAGACCATCTGGAGGCAATCAGGTGGTTCACCGAAGGCGCCCAGCGCGGCAACCCTTCTGCCATGGTGGACGCGGGCATCATGCTGTGGCGCGGCCAGGGCGGCGCTAGCCAACCCGCTGAAGCCATCAAGTATTGGCGCATGGGAAAAGCGGCAAACGAGCCGCGCGCCGAGCAGCAACTGCGCAGCAACCTTTCGCAGACTGACTACCTCACCAAAGTGACCGTACCCGAAACTCGGGAGGCAATCGCCTTGTATCTCGAAAGTGCTTCTCGCGAATTACGGATTCGCTTTCGTGGCTGGTTGTATTCGTTGATTGGCAAGTGAACTCCAATAGCCTGGCAAGCGAAACCAGCCAAGCCACCAGATTGAACACAAGTGAAACCCGTTAGCACCTGGCCGTTGCACGAAAAGCAACGCATCACCGGCATCTTCACCGACATCGACGATACGTTGACCACTGACGGCTCCATCACGGCTGATGCGCTGGCGGCGCTGCATGAACTGAAGATGCATGGCTTCAGCGTCATCGCCATCACAGGCCGCCCTGTCGGTTGGAGCGAGCCGTTTGCCGTTAGCTGGCCTGTCGATGCCATTGTGGCTGAAAACGGTGCTGTTTTGCTCCAAAATAGGCATAAAAACAGCTTGCAGCCCAATGAATACGGGTGCGAGCAGCTATTAAAATCATATCAGCAGAGCAGCGATGTTCGAGCTAAAAACCACACCGATATGCAACGCATCGGCCAGCGAGTCTTGCGCGAGGTACCCGGCGCGATGCTGGCGCAAGACAGCGCGGGACGTGAGACAGACATGGCGATAGACCACAGCGAATTCACTTATTTGCCTCCCGAAAAAATCGCGCAAGTGGTAGCCATCATGCAAAGCGAAGGCATGAACGCCACCGTGAGTTCCATTCACATTAACGGCTGGTTTGGCACGCACAACAAACTGGTGGGTGCGCGCTGGGCGGTGCGCGAATTGTTTGGCCGCAACCTGGATGCTGAGCTAGAAAACTGGGCATTCGTCGGCGATTCAACCAACGACCAATTGATGTTTGAAGCCTTTGGCAATTCCATCGGCGTGGCCAACGTGCGGCGCTTCGAATCGCAGCTAAAGACTTTGCCGCGCTACATCACCAATGGCGAACGCGGCGCGGGGTTTGCCGAGGTGGTAAAAGCGGTTGTGTCTGCTCAGGCCGCCGCTCAATCAAATCAGTAAAGATGATCACCCGGGCGTAACCGCTACGCACTGCAACAACTCGTTGGGCCCCACCCAGCCCCGCGGCGTGCTGAACACCTTTAGCTGCTCGGTGATGTCGTGCCAAGCGTCTTGTTTTGCAGCAAGGGGCAGCGGCGCCAATATTTCAATGAGGGGCGAGGCGGATGCGCGCAAAAACTCGACATATTGCTCAGCGCTGGCGGCGTGAAATGGCGCCGACACATAGCGGGACGCCACACTCACAAAGCCTGCGCTTTGCATCAGCGCATCTAGCATGCCGGGATTGCCTAGACTCATCAGCGTGCCGGGCAAATCAACGGGCACAGTCGGCGCGGCAACCAGGCCTGCGTGTTTGCGCGCCGCGGCTAGGGCGATCGTCAAACACGGGTTGTGCTCGGCCCGCCCAAATACCAGCGCCGTCAAGCGCCCGTGCGGCTTTAAAGCGGCGCGTATCTCAAGCAACGCCGCAAGCGGGGAGCGGCAAAACATGAGGCCTAGGCGGCATACCGCTGCGTCGAAATCACTGCCCGCCAAGCCGAGGCTTTGGGCATCTGCCACTTGCGTGCTGACTTGCAACAACCCCGCCGCTGTTGCGTTTTTTTGCGCCAGTGCCAATATGCCGGGCGACAGGTCTGTCGCCAGCACCCAGCCTGTGGAACCCATGCGGCGGGCGATGTCAAGCGTTTGGTCGCCTGCGCCTGCTGCAACATCCAAAACGCGCGATTCCGGCCCGATATGCGCATCGTCCAGCATGGTTTGCGTGATGTCGTAAAGCCAGTGGTGAATCAGGTCGGTGTGCTGGTTCCAGCCTGCCGCTGCGGCGTCCCAAGGTTGGGCGTTAAACGCTTTGTCCGGTCTGGCGTTCGCAACATTGAAGGCCATCATTCGGCCTTCACGCCTGCCGCCGCGATGATGGGCTGCCAGTAACGCTGCTCTTGCGCAATACGGGCGGCCAATGCTTGCGGCGTACTGGCCACCGCTTGCATGCCCGAGTCTACAAACGCCGCAACTAATTCGGGACGGGCAATGGCTTGCTGCAGGTTCAGTGAAAGCGCATCTACCTGTGCTGTAGGCACCCTTGCAGGCGCGAAAAAAGCAAACCATTCGCGCACTATCAGGCTGCGGTAACGTTGTTCAACGAAAGTGGCCACGTCTGGGAAATACGTGCTGCGCTGCGCCCCGGAAGTTGCCAGCACCCGCAGCTTGCCAGTAGCCTTGTGCTGCCTGAAAAGCCCTTCGGGCAACACCAGCGCCGCGACCTGCCCGCCGAGCAAATCAATCATGGCAGGCGGCCCACCGGCATACACCACGTGCTGCCAGGGCACATTGGCTTCTTGAAACAACATCACTTCCAGCAAATGCGGCAGCGTGCCGGTGCCAGGCGATGCCACGTTGGCCAGCTTGGGGTTGGCGCGCATCCAGTTGATGAGCTCTTGCACCGTGCTGACGCTGCTGGGCACAGCCGGGCCAACGGCCAGTGCCAGCGTCATTTCACCCGCCATCGACAGCGGCTGCAAGTCAACGATGGGGTCGTAAGCGAGCTTGGCGTACAGGTAAGGGTACACCGTGGCAATGGCGCCTTGGGCCAGCAGCACAGTTGCGCCGTCTGGTGCCGCCGCTTTGAGTGCGTTGACTGCGATCTGGCCAGCAGCGCCCGGGCGGTTGTCAACGATGGCGCCAAGCGGGAACTGCAGCGGAAAGTGCCTCGTCAATTGCTCTGCCACACGCCTTGCGACGATGTCTGGAATGCTGCCAGCGGGGCCAGAACAAAGTATGCGCAGTGGGCTGCCAGCTGGCTGCGCAAAAGTACGTTGGCTAGCCGCCAGCCCCAACAGTGATGCAGAAGCTGCGCAACCAAACCGTAATGCCAGGCGGCGCGAAGCGGTTGCAGCAGGATTGAAAGTGGTCATCAAATTTCTCCTTGCACAAAGGCGTTGTGCATGGGGCGAATGGTGGCAGAGCTGGCCGCCTTGTGGGAAGATGACAGATGCAGCAGCCTGATGTTGGCTGTGCATCACGCAAGGGGCTTGTATGCGACTTCAAGCGATTGAACAATTCATTGCGGTGGTAGATGCAGGCAGCATTCGCGGCGCGGCGCGCCAGCTCGACATGTCGCAACCGGCCTTGACCCGCGCCCTGCAACAGCTTGAAGTTGAACTGGGCGTGCAACTGATGGACCGAAGCGGGCGGGGCGTAACGCCTACCGCAGCAGGCAGCGCGTTTTTATCAAGGGCGCGAGTCGCTGAAGCAGAGCTTCGCAAAGCAGCTGAAGAAGCCAAAAACACCGTCGGCGACAGCACTCGGCTTTTGGCACTTGGTGTGTCGCCGGTGGGTGCCAGCCTGTTGCTGCCCGAGTTGGCGATTACTCTGCGCAAATTGCACCCCGCTACGCGCATTCGAATATTGGAAACCACACCGAGCGCACTGCTGTCTTTGGTGCGAGACGAGGTCATGGACGTGGCCGTCACTCAGCGCACCCGAATCCACCTTGACGCCGGGCTGGACTACCGACCGCTGGCTGAAGTGCATATGCGCATAGCGGTTCGGCCGGAGCACCCGCTGCTGGGCAAGCCCGGCAAAAAAGGAGCTTGCAGCCTGCAAGATATCGTGGGCGCATCGTGGCTGTACATGACGGCGCATGACAGCTCTGACGACATTGTGAGCAGGTCTTTCATTGCCAGCGGCCTGCCCGTGCCACTTGCTGCGGTGCATTGCGGCTCTTACTTTGT
>JANOWB010000498.1:0-5068 GCA_031417695.1 Polaromonas sp. | reverse complement strand
GTTGGCGTTCATGTCGGTTCGCTTTGAAGTGGATCGATACCTTAATGATAACTATTCTCAATTAAAAGTCAAGCCATGAGCGCGTCTCATCGTTAATTTTTAGACTGCATTCGTTAATACGCAATAAATGCGATTTGGTAAGTTTCCAATGTGCTGCCCGCGCCAGCAGCGGGTTTTTAGGCTGATGACTCGCTGCGAAACGCAGCCTTACTCAGTTACCCAGTTACTCAATTAATCAGTTAGTGACCATTTAATGGGCACGTCAAACGACATGGCTTCTGGAACGCCGCCGCGCTTTCCCGGCACATAACGCCAACGCATCGCGGTCGATACAGCCGCGCTGTCAAGCCGGGCAAAGCCGCTCGACTTGCTGATGTCGGCCCGTTCGGGTACGCCGTCAGAACCAATTAGCACGCGCACAATCGTTGTGCCTTGTTCGTTCAAGCGTTGGCTAAGAGCCGGGTACGCAGGTTTGGGGTTTTGCAGGTAGTCGGCGTTGCTAGATGGCAGCTGTACGCTTGCTGAAACGGCAGGGGCGGCAGGTGCTGCCGGAGCCGCTGATGTAGCCGCTGGCGCGGCAGCAACTGGCGCAGCGGCGGGCTGCGGCGCAGCCTGCCCGCCCGGTGCAACAGCAACAGGCGCGGGGACAGCAATGGCTTTGGGCGCAGCGACTGCAGCAGCGGGCGTTGTACTGGCGGCCTTTTTGACTGCTTGCGCTGGCTGAGCCAGCGGCGGCGCTGGCGCAGGTTCAATCCTGGGCTTGGGCGGTTCAACGACTGGCGGCACCAGCACCATCGTTGTTTGAGGCACGCGCTTGATAGCCAGCGGTGCAGTGCTGCTGGAAAGCCCATAAATAAACGCAGCATGCAGCAGCGCCACCACCAGTGCGATGGCCGCGTTGCGATTAGTGACGGATGCCGGAAAGTTCAAACCAATGAAAGGCGCATGTCGGCGCTGTGGGTGCAATTCAATTCGTGGAGTTATACAGCAATCCCCGCTGGTCGTTTAGTCGAAGTGCGGCCGGTGTGGCTGGCTTAGCTGGCCTAACTGGTTCGGGCTGCGCACGCCCAAAAGGCCCAGTTTTTAAAAGCCGCCTAGCCGCGAGAGACCCACCACACTGCGCCGAGTACCAGCAGCAAGCTGCCGGGCAGGGTAATTAAATAGAAAGAGAGAGTGAAGTTTGCCATGTGCCGCCGCCGGGTAGGTTGTCGGCTTGCAGAATGTTGGCTTGCGGGCAGCTGGCGCTGCATTGGGCCACGACATCACGCGCACAACCTTCACATTGCCCGCACTGGGTGGCTACGCCCAGTTCAAACTGAATTTCGTCAAAACCCATGCCTGCACGTGCGTGGCGGGCAATGTCTTTGTCGGATATTCGGCGGCAGATGCAAACGATCATGAGTTGGCTAGCTGGTTAAGAAATGAATCTAATAAATCGAGTTTTAATTATAAATGCGAATCTGTCGCATTTGCAATAACTTTCTTGTTTTTTCGGGTTTCTTGCGCGGTTGACGTAAAAAAACCAGCCGCAACTGGTTTTGAATATTTTGGAATCGAGCTCAGCTTTAGGCCAGCTCGCCCATTTGGCTTTGCAGGTAATTCGGCAAGCCAACTTTGCCGATCAGCTCAATCTGCGTTTCTAAAAAATCAATGTGCTCTTCGGTGTCATGCAAAATATTCTTCAGCAAATCACGCGACACAAAGTCGTGTACCGACTCGCAATGCGCAATGCCCGCCTTGATGGTGACTTGCGCGGCCATTTCAGACTTCAAGTCGCAGCCGAGTGCCTCGGGCACGTTTTCCCCGACCAGCAGCTTGCTCATGTCCTGCAAATTCGGCAGGCCATCGAGCATAAAAATTCGATCCATCAATTGGTCGGCGTGCTTCATCTCGCCGATAGATTCCTCGTATTCTTTTTTCGCCAGTTTGTCCAAACCCCAATGCTTGTACATGCGGTAATGCAAAAAATACTGGTTGATGGCAGTCAACTCGTTTTTAAGTTGGGCCTGCAGGTGGGCGATAACTTGTGCGTCGCCTTTCATGGCATTTCCTTTATCTATTCAAGAAACGCTATTGTTACCTTGCAAGGTCTATTCACAAAGTAAAAATTTCTTTAACCCCATCGAGCCGGATTGACTGCAAATGGGACTAATAGCGATTCAAGGTGCAAGCGGCTCAGGGGATTATTTGAGCAATAGATGCGCCAACGCCATCTTTGGACGTGATGCCAGTGGCGTCCAGATTGTCGCGGCGGGGCACATCAAAGTTGGCCACGTAAGCGGTATTGCCGACAAACACCAGCGCTGCGGGAAATTCAAGCGGGCCTGCGCTGCCGTTTTTTGCCAGCGTTTTAACCGCACCTGATGGCGACACAGCAACGATGGCATTCAACTCATTGGCTGCTACCCAAACGTCACCGTTGGGGTGAAAAGCCATGTCGTCTGCGCCTTCAAGCAACGGGCTCTGGGCCAGCAAGGCGGGCTTACCAGCCTTACCGTCAGCACTGATGACCACCTTCCACACCGCGCCACGTGAGGTGTCTGCAACGTGCAATACGCCTAGAGCGTCAAACTTCAAGCCGTTGGCAACGATAGCTTGCGTGGCTGTGCTGTTGGGCAGCGTGCGTACGTTTTTGTCAATTTGTATAGCTGCTTGCGCTGCGCCGCCGTTGGCGCCCACGCTGTAAACAATGCCGCTTGCGCCGCCCGACACAAATAGAACGCCGCGCTTGTCAAACGCAATCCCGTTGGCGCCCGGCACGCCAGTTGCAAAAGTTTGCGCAATGCCGGGCTTGGCTGCGTTCAGGTCCGCGGCCTTGATTCGCACCACCTCACTGAAAGGGCCGACCGCCAGGTACAAGTCGCCCTTGGTATCGAACGCAATGCCGCCCGGTGAGGCATCTACTTTTTTGCCATCGACCATGCGCGATTCAATTTTGGCCACCACCACGGGTTTAGGCGACTTCGGGTCGACGCGCAAAACGTTGCCTGTGACACGGTCTGACGTGTACAAAACGCCGCTGCTGTCAGCGGTGATGTTTTCAATAATCACCGTGCGCTCTGTACTGGCTGGGTCCAGATCAACCAATATCGACACAGTGGGGCTGCCCATCTGCAGGCCAGCGCAGCCGCTCAACGCGACGGCCAGAAAACTGGCGGTTAGTAATTTCATGATTTTTTCCTATTTAACAGGCAGTGACAGTGTTTAAAAACAGTCAAAACTATATCGATGAGCAGCCTGAATCCATGTCTCAGGCAGGTAAAGATGTCCGCATCAAATGGTCAAACGCACCCAGCGCTGCTTTGGCGCCGTCGCCCGCCGCAATGATGATTTGTTTGAACGGCACGGTAGTGGCGTCGCCCGCCGCAAACACGCCAGGCACCGACGTTTGGCCTTTGGCATCGACAATAATTTCGCCGTGCTTGCTCAAGTCGACCACGCCCTTCAGCCAGTCGGTGTTGGGCACCAGGCCAATCTGAATGAACACGCCTTCAAGCGCAACCGTGTGCAGCTCACTGCTGGCACGGTCTTTATAAACCAGCGCGTTGACTTTTTCTTTGCCAGTAATCTCAGTCGTTTGCGCGTTGGTAATTACCGTAACGTTAGCCAGGCTGTGCAACTTGCGAACCAAAATCGCGTCAGCGCGAAGCACGGTGTCGTATTCAATCAGCGTCACGTGGCCGACCACGCCGGCCAAATCAATGGCGGCTTCCACGCCTGAATTGCCGCCGCCAATCACTGCAACATGCTTGCCTTTGAACAGCGGGCCGTCGCAGTGCGGGCAATAGGCCACGCCCTTGTTTTTAAACTCGCGCTCTCCCGGCACGTTGATGTTTTTCCAGCGCGCGCCAGTTGATATGACGATAGATTTGCTGCGCAGCGTGGCACCGCTTTCCAGCTGCACTTCAATCAGGTTTTTGTCCAGGCCTGTGTTCAGCACCAGAGCTTTGGCGCGCTGCATGTTCATGATGTCCACGTCGTAGCCGCGCACGTGCTGCTCAAGCGCCAGCGCAAACTTGGGGCCGTCGGTTTCTTTGACCGAAATGTAGTTTTCAATGCCCAGCGTATCCAGCGTTTGCCCGCCAAAGTTTTCACTGACCACGCCTGTGCGAATGCCTTTGCGTGCTGCGTATACGGCAGCTGCCGCACCCGCAGGGCCACCACCGACCATCAGCATGTCAAAGGCTTCTTTGGCGTCAAGCTTTTTCGCTTCGCGCTCAACGCCTTTGGTGTCGATTTTGGCCAAAATTTCTTCCAGGCTCATGCGGCCCTGGCCAAACTCGGTGCCGTTTAAAAATACAGTCGGTACGGCCATGATCTGCCGCTCTTTGATTTCGTCTTGAAACGAGCCGCCCTCAATCATGGTGGCGCGAATGTTGGGGTTTTGCACCGCCATCACGTTGAGTGCTTGCACTACGTCTGGGCAGTTGTGGCAAGTAAGCGATACGTACACCTCAAAATTGAAGTCACCTTCGAGCGCGCGAATTTGCTCCAGAATTTCTTCCTCGACCTTGGGCGGGTAGCCGCCAATTTGCAGCAACGCCAAAATCAACGACGTGAACTCGTGCCCCATCGGCAGGCCGGCAAAACGCGGGCCGTGGTTTTCACTCGGGCGATTGATTGAAAACGATGGCTTGCGCTGGTTGTCGTCGCGGCTGATGGTCAATTTGACCAGTGGCGATGACTCAGCAACGTCGTTCAGCATCGATTGCATTTCGCTTGACGTTGCGCTGTCGTCCAGCGAGGCAACAATTTCAATCGGCCTGGTGGCGCGTTCGAGGTAGCTTTTAAGTTGGGCTTTGGTGGCGTCGTCAAGCATGGCAGGTCAACTTTCAGTTGCAGGAATATGTGTAGGCAGAAAGAGAAAAGCCCGGGGTAGCACGCTTTGGCGTGCTGGGCCCGGGCCTGGAGTGGGCAGGCAGGGCGTTTAGATCTTGCCGACGAGGTCAATAGACGGGGCAAGGGTTTTTGCGCCTTCGTTCCACTTGGCTGGGCAAACTTCGCCAGGGTGAGCAGCGGTGTACTGAGCCGCTTTGAGCTTGCGAAGCGTTTCTTTCACGTCGCGGGC
>JANOWB010000497.1:0-3374 GCA_031417695.1 Polaromonas sp. | reverse complement strand
CTTTGCGGCGCAAAATCTGCGCATGCTAAAACTTATTTCCTCAATGGCCACGCGCCAATTGCTAGCCGAGTTGTGCGACAGGTGGCAAGCGACTTCAGGCGTTGAAGTAGCAGTTGAATCTGTGGCCGGGGTAGACGCTGCCAAGCGCGTGCAGGCTGGTGAGGCTTTTGATGGCGTGGTGCTAGCGCTTGATGCTATTGAAAAGCTGATTGCTGGCGGCCACGCCGTTGCGGGCAGCCGTGTTGATTTGGCGCAGTCAAGCGTGGCGGTGGCTGTTAAGTCGGGCACGCCGCTGCCAGACATCAGTACTGAAGCCGCATTGCGCAGGGCCATTGAGGCCGCGCCGACCATTGGATATTCAACCGGGCCCAGTGGTGTGGCGCTGGTTAAATTGTTTGAAAAGTGGGGTTTGCTTGGTGATTTGCAATCACGCATCGTGCAAGCGCCGCCGGGCGTTCCGGTTGGCTCGCTGGTCGCAAGTGGCGCGGTTGCGCTGGGGTTTCAGCAGCTCAGCGAGTTAATGAGCCTTGAGGGCATCACCGTGGTGGGCGTGCTGCCTGAGGCGGTGGCGATTACTACTGTTTTTTCGGCGGCGGTTTGCGCGGCGTCGACTCAACGCGAAGACTTGACAAGCTTGTTGGCTTTTATGGCGTCGACTGAGGTTGCCAATATCAAGCTGCGGCACGGCATGCAGGCATCCTAAATTTAATAACTTCGAGACAACTCATGAGCCTGCAAAAACCCCTCATCATCGACTGCCACGGCCACTACACCACCGCGCCCAAAGCGCTGGAAATGTGGCGCAATCAACAAATTGCCGGCATAAAAGACCCTACCAGCATGCCCAAAGTCAGCGATTTAAAAATCAGTGACGACGAACTGCGCGAGACGATTGAGCTGAACCAGCTGCGCCTGATGAATGAGCGCGGCAGCGACCTGACGCTGTTCAGCCCGCGCGCCAGTTTTATGGCGCACCACATTGGCGACTTCAACGTGTCGTCTACCTGGGCGGCCATTTGCAATGAGCTGTGCTACCGGGTGAGTCAGCTGTTTCCTGATCATTTTGTGCCCGTGGCCATGCTGCCGCAAAGTCCGGGGATTGATCCCACAACATGCACCCCTGAATTGGTGAAATGCGTTGAGCAATACGGCAATGTCGGCCTCAATTTAAACCCCGACCCATCAGGCGGCCACTGGACGTCACCGCCACTCAGCGACAAGCACTGGTACCCGATTTACGAAAAGATGGTGGAGTACGACATTCCGGCCATGATTCACGTCAGCACGAGTTGCAACGCGTGTTTTCACACCACCGGCGCACATTATTTGAATGCTGACACGACAGCTTTTATGCAGTGCCTGACCAGTGATTTGTTTAAGGATTTCCCCACGCTGAAGTTTTTGATTCCGCATGGCGGCGGTGCCGTGCCTTACCACTGGGGGCGTTTTAGGGGTTTGGCGCAAGAATTAAAGAAGCCACTGCTGCAAGACCACTTGCTGAACAACATCTTTTTTGACACCTGTGTGTACCACCAGCCCGGTATTGATTTGTTGACCAAAGTGATTCCGGTTAAAAACATTCTGTTTGCCAGTGAAATGATTGGCGCGGTGCGCGGCATTGACCCTGAAACAGGTAACTATTACGACGACACCAAGCGCTATATTGAGTCGTCAACGCAACTCAGCGCAGAGCAAAAATTTCAGATTTACGAAGGCAACACGCGCCGGGTGTTTCCGCGCCTGGATGCGGCACTCAACGCTAAAGGACTGTGACATGACAACCCCTTTGAACAGTCTTGGAATCGTTAAACGCAACATCGTGCGAGCGGAAAAAGCTGCTGTTGCGCGCCTGTCCAAACTCGGCGTGGCCACCATCCACGAGGCCATGGGCCGCGTCGGCTTAATGAAGCCCTACATGCGCCCCGTCTACAAAGGCGCCAACATGTGCGGCACAGCGGTGACGATTCTTTTGCAGCCAGGCGACAACTGGATGATGCACGTCGCAGCTGAGCAATTGCAGCCGGGTGACGTAGCTGTTGCAGCCTGCACCACCGACAACAACGACGGTTTTTTCGGCGACCTGCTGGCAACGTCGTTCAAGGCACGCGGCGCGGTGGGCCTCATCATCGACGGTGGCGTGCGTGACGTCACAGACCTTGAAAAAATGGGTTTTCCCGTCTTCAGCAAAAGCATCCATTCCAAGGGCTGTATCAAGGCTACGCTTGGTTCGGTCAACATTCCTGTCGTTTGTGCGGGCGCTTTGGTCAACCCGGGTGACGTGGTGATTGCCGACATCGACGGCGTAGTGGTGGTGCCCGCCGCCATGGCTGGTTCGGTGGCCGACGCCGCCGAAAAACGCGAGAGTTTTGAAGGAGAAAAGCGCGCCCGGTTTGCTGCGGGCGAGCTGGGGCTGGACATGTACAACATGCGCGGCCCGCTGGCCAAAGCCGGCCTTAAATACATCGACTGACCATGCAATTTAATAAAACGCCTGGCTGGCTGGACTGGTACAAAGGCCCCGCCAAACCCACCTTCAAACTGCTGCCCGGCGCAGTAGATGCGCATTGCCACGTCTTTGGCCCCGGCGACGTGTTCCCCTACGCGCCAGAGCGCAAATACACGCCGTGCGACGCATCTAAGGACCAATTGTTTGCCTTGCGCGACCACTTGGGTTTTGATAAAAACGTGATCGTTCAGGCCACTTGCCACGGCACTGATAACCGTGCGCTGGTTGATGCATTAAAAGCATCGAACAACAAGGCACGCGGCGTGGCCACCGTCAACCGCAACGTGACGGACGCCGAGCTGCAAGACATGCACGCAGCGGGCGTGCGGGGAACGCGGTTTAACTTTGTCAAACGCCTGGCCGACTTCACCCCGCGCGAGGTGCTGCTTGAAATAGCCAACCGCATTGCGCCACTTGGCTGGCATGTGGTGGTGTACTTTGAAGCGGCTGATCTGCCTGAGCTGTATGACTTTTTTACGACTCTGCCCACTGCGGTAGTGGTTGACCACATGGGCCGGCCCGATGTGACCCAACCAGTGGACGGGCCTGAGTTTGAGCTGTTTGTAAAGTTGATGCGTGAGCACCCCAACATCTGGAGCAAAGTCAGTTGCCCCGAGCGGCTGAGCGTTGGCGGGCCGAAAGCGCTGAATGGTGAGCAACACGCTTACCAAGACGTTGTGCCGTTTGCCAAGCGCTTGGTTGAAACCTTCCCAGACCGCGTGTTGTGGGGCACCGACTGGCCGCACCCAAACCTGAAAGACCACATGCCTGATGACGGCCTGCTGGTGGACTTTATTCCGCACATCGCAACCACGGCCGAATTGCAGCAAAAACTGTTGGTGAGCAACCCAACGCGACTTTATTGGTC
>JANOWB010000496.1:0-11683 GCA_031417695.1 Polaromonas sp. | reverse complement strand
CGGCGCGCCAAAGCGCTTGGGCGGGCCCCAGTAGCCCGTGCCCCGGCTGGTGTACACCCACAAAGTGTGCAGCCGGTTCAGCCCGGCAGTGAACGGCTGCTGCAGCGGCACAAACAAATTCCACGGCCAAAACTGCCCGCCGTGGGTGTGGCCCGACAACTGCAAATCAAAACCTGCATCGTGTGCGGCCTGCGCACTGCGCGGCTGGTGCGCCAGCAAAATGCGTATCAACGCAGTGGCGGGTGCGCCCTGCAGCGCCAGCGCCGGGTCACTGCGGTGCGACGGGTCAAAGTGGTGGGCGCTGTAGTCGTTAACGCCCGCCAAAACCAGCGGCGCTAGCATTTGCGAATCACCCTGCGCGCTAGCCGCCAAGCCCTCGGTTTTGCCGTGGCTGCTGTGATGAAGCACCACATGCTCATTCATCAACACCGTCAAGCCAAGCCGCCGCAGCTCAACAATCCATGCATGCGCGCCAGAATAATATTCATGGTTACCCGTCACAAAAAACGTGCCGTGGCGCGACTGCAACCCCGCCAACGGCGCCACATGCGCGGCCAGCTCTGCTACTTTGCCGTCAACCAAATCACCCGTAATAGCCACCAGGTCTGCGCCCAGCGTGTTGACCTTGGCCACAATGCGCTGCAGGTACGCGTGCTTGATGGTGGGCCCCACATGCACATCACTGATTTGCGCCAGCGTAAAGCCGTGCAGTGCAGCAGGCAGCCCCGCAATCGGCACATCAACCCGCACAATGGCTGGCGTGCGCCGCGCGTTTAAAAAACCCAACGCAGTAACGGCAAGGGCCAGCAGCGGCACGCCCTGCGCGCTGAATGTGCGCAGCACGGCTATAGGCATATCGACCAAGCCAATTGCATCAATCACCCAAGCCAGCAGCAAGCCCACATCGCGCAACGCAGTCAATACAAACAGCGACGAGAACAAGCCCATCAGCAACAACCCCACCCAGCTCAAGCGGTCAGCCCAAGGCTGGCGCGCCACGCGGCTGCCCATCAAACCCAGCGGCATCAGCACGGTTGAAAGCACCAGCCCCACGCCAAGCACCCAGCCCCAAGGCGAGGCCAGTTCAGGCGCCAAACGCCAGCCAATAAAAGCGTGCAACAGGGCAAGGATAAAAATCAACGGGTGAAAAGTCATGGGCTGCAAATGGGCGCGGTGGGTGGCTTATTCAAGGGCGTGCAACCTGCCGTGCAGGGCTGACGTTGTGACGGCGCCTGCTGTAAATTGCTATTTTTATAGTAGCTGCTTGCGCCCGTATTTATTGGGCTACAGGCCTAAATAATGCCTGAAACAGGCTTAAAACGATCAAAACAGTGCAAAAACACGCCACCGTACCACTCAAATCAAAGACTTTGCCGCAAAAGCCGTTTTAGCCAGCTTCTGCTCCAGCGCATCCAGCCCAACGTTAAAAAACGCCCGCATTTCATCAAGGCTGGGCGCATCAAGCATCAGGCTTAAGTAACCCTCATCGGCGGCACCCGGTGTTGCCAGACGCAATCGGCTCGATGCATTGTTAAATGCCTCCAGCCGATTCAAGCGGCTATACACGTGCCGCATATCGTCAAACGTGTAGCCGTGGTGTTTGATCAGCGTGTACATGTCCACCCAATCGCGCGTTTTGGACCGCTCACAGCATACCCACGCCTTGGTCTCAAAAATTTCGCCTACTGTGGCCACGCGCAGGGCATCGCCCGGCTCGCCTTTTATAAATTCCAACATCGGTGGGTCATAGCAAACCAGCGACACCTTCACGTCACCGGTCGTACCTGCGGCCACCCCGCCTGCATTGGCCATGAAGTTTTGCTGGTAGTCATTCAAGTCCAGCCCTGAGTTGAAGAACTCCTCTTCATCCAGCGGGTTTTGCGCCAGGCGCATGTCCACACCCATCCCGGCAAGGTGCTTGACGAGCGCGGCTATTTGCACCTTGGGCAACTTGCGCGCCGTGTAAGCCAAGTCCAGGTCTTCACTGACCCGATGGCCAATGCGCAGCGTCAGCGCCGTGCCGCCAATCAGCACAAAACCTTTTAGCAGGGGATGCCCGTCAAACGCCGCCCACACGGCGCGCGTGTCTGCTCTTAACTTGTCAACGTGCATGTTCATAGCCGCCTCGTATGTTGCGCAGCGTGCGCTCGGTGGCAGGCCTGGCGCGCACCGCCTCTTTGCTGCCCTCGGCCATCAGCACTGCCCACTGCGCGTCCACAAAGTTCAGCCCAAACTCAGTGGCCGCATCCAGCAGCACGCTGAAGTCGGGCTTAAGCAGCGCCTGCCGCACAAACACCTCGGCAGGCGCGTTCGGGTTAGACCAAACCAGCTGGCGGTACTTTTGTGTGAAGGGCAGCGGCGAAACCAAAGGCAAATTTGGAGGCGACGGCATTCGACGCTGCTCCGCCGGCCACGCCAAATCAGCATCAGCCACACCCACCAGTGCCAGTCGTAGCCCCGCACCCAAGGCCAGCCGCTCCAGCACTCCCGCCCGCACAGACGGCCGCCGCTTCATGCGCGACAGCGTCTCAGGCGGCACCCCGGCAACGGCGGCCAACGCCTTCTGGCTGATGCCCTTGGCGGCGGCTTGGTTGATGATGGTGTTGATCAAGGACTGCATATTTATTAACAATAACGTCAATATATTATAAGCGAATTGATGTTTTTATCAATTACAGCCTATGCACAGACAAGCCCCGCCGGAGCTCAATGCTGCGTCCAAGAGAATCTCATACTACTGTTTTAGGAGCTGCTTGCGCATAGGTCTATTGGGCTAGAGGCCTAAATGATGCCTGAAAACGGCTGAAAAACGATCAAAACCCCTTTAAAACCCGCTACCAGACACCCGCATTACGTTGGCTAGGCCTTGACAGCAAAACCCTTAATATATATCATGATGCATATCACGATCAAAGGGCTTCAACATGCTTCAAACCGCCAAAGTATTTGCCACTGGCCGTAGCCAGGCCGTGCGCCTGCCGCTGGAGTTTCGCTTTGATGTGTCTGAAGTCTTTATTCGGCGTGATGCCAGCACCGGCGATGTGGTGCTGTCAAAAAAGCCATCAGACTGGCAAGGCTTGCTCGATGCCGTAGCACTCAACCCTAAGGACGACCTGCTGATCGAGCGCCGCCAAGCGTCGAGCCAGCCGCGCCGCGACCCGTTTGAAGGCTGGCAGGAGTGAGCCAGCGCTACATGCTGGACACCAACATCGTCAGCCACATCATGCAGGGTCGTGACGCGGCGCTGCTGCAGCGGTTAGGCCAAATACCTGTGGGCCAAGCCGTGATATCCAGCGTGACATTGGCCGAGCTCGAATACGGCCTGCACCGAAAAGGCCAGCCCGCCCGCCTGAAAGACGCACTCTTCCAGGTGCTGCTGCGCGTAGACGTGCTGCCGTGGGACGAGCCCGCTGCGCGCTGCTACGGGCGCGTGTGCTTCGCGCTAGAAACCCAAGGCATTAACCTGAGTGATCTTGACATGATGATCGCCGCGCACAGCGTGGCGGCCGACACAATTCTGGTGAGCCGGGACAAAGCGTTTCAAACTGTGGTCAGCATTGAGCCTGAGAAACTTCTGCCCGACGCATTCAGGCTCGAAGTTTGGTAGCTTATAAATGCCAAGACCCGCTTGATTCGGAACATCAATGAATAATTCGGCACCGCTCAACGCCAGCCTTCACCTCGCGCCCGCGCAGTTGAGCATGGTGCAAGCCATCCTTGCCGAGCACCTGCCACAGGCGCGCGCGCTGGCTTTCGGCTCACGCGCGGCAGGCACACCGCGCAAATACTCAGACCTTGACCTGGCCATCATCCAGCCAGAGCCCTTGACCTTGCGAGTCATCAGCCGCTTGAAAAATGCGTTTGAAGATTCAGACCTGCCAATATGCGTTGACGTGGTTGACTGGAATCAGGCTGACAGCGAGTTCAAGGCGATAGTGGTTAAGCAGGGAATGGTTGAGCTGCAACGCTGAGCTTTTTAATTGCTACTAAATCAGGAGCTGCTTGCGCCCGTATTTATTGGGATAGAGGCCTAATTAATGCCCGAAACAGCTGAAAATCACCTCCAAACCACTTGAAATCCGCTACCGGGCACCCGCCTCAGCCTCAGGCCACAAACCGGAGAAGTAAAACCGCAGCGCATGCTGGGGCACACCCAAGCGCAGCTTGCCGTGCGGGCTGTCGGTGGCCAGCAAGCCCCGTTTGAGCAGCGCTGACACCTGCGCCGTGCCCAGCCTGTCGCCCAAGCCGCTTGAGGCAAGCAGCGCCTTGAACTCACTGCGCTCCAACTCCGCCTGCGTGGCAAACAGGTAATGCAGCCCGCGCAGTGATTCAGTACGCACCCCCAGCTTCACTACGTTTTCTTCATATGCCAGGCACGCCGCCATCCGGTCAAGCATGCCGTCAAGCCGAAGCGATTTCTCCATAAACTGAACCTGGTCAAGACAGGTTTGCAGCGCATAGGCTATCCAGCTGATCAAACCCTTTTCTGTCAGATTACCGCGCCCGTCCAAGTCACCCGAATCACTCGGAAGAGGCTCATCAGCGGCGGCAAGCCGCTCGTAATACGCAGACTGCGTACGCGCAAAGCCCCGCAGCGGCGACCACAGCCCGTTGGTTAAACCCAGCTTTCCCAGCACCAGGTGCGTGTGCAGTCGCGCCACCCGGCCATTGCCATCCCGAAAAGGGTGAATCCACGCCAGCCGCTGGTGCGCCGCCAACGCCGCCAGCACCTGCAGCTCACCGCGCCGTACGCCGCCGTAGTGGCTGCCCCAGCGCGTCAGCATGGGCGCAATGGCAGTAAAAGCCGGGGCCGCATGCCTGCCGACGGACACATTACGCGCACGCCACGCACCGGGCTCCAGCGTGTCACCGCCATCCGTCAGGCGGTCAGCCGAAGGCAGGCGCGCAAACAGGTCTTGGTGAATGTCGGCCACCATCTGCGGCGCCCACACGTCCGCAGCAGACCAGCCCGCCCAGCGCGCTTCAAGTTGCTGCTCGCACGCCATGTGCGCAACAGCCAGCCGCTGGCGCCGCGCCTTGTCCGCATCGTTTGAAAAGTCGCCGCCAAGCGCTTGTTCAATCTCTAGCGGCAACGTGTGCTGGCCTTCAATCTTGTTGGTGTAATACGAGTTCATGGCGCGCAGCAGCGTGCGCAAGTCTCGCAGCGCATCAGGCGCACAAAAGCCGCCCAGCCGGTAGGCAGCACCCTGCAGCTCATGCGCCTGCTCCAGCAACGGCCCCAGCGCATGCTCACTGGGAAGCAGTGGTTCCATCTGGCTGGGCTGGTCGTAAAGCGTAAATTTTTGCGACTTTGACATAGAGGTTAAGTCTATGTCAGCATTGGGTTTATTGCAATGTGTGCGGATTTTTTTGCGACTTCGATTGCGAGATTGAATTAATAGATAAATCCGGCAGTTGCTAGTAATTGAGGAGCTGTTTGAGCCCGTATTTATTGAGCTATAACCGCTTTTCTCTTAACTTTAAAAGCCGTCTTGGCGGCTTTATTTAGAGTTACATACTCATTTAGGGTACGTACCAACTCTAGCCCCACGGCGTATGCCAAATTAACAGGCACGGCATTACCAATTTGCGCATACTGCGCCGTCATGGATCCGGTGAATTGCCAGGCGTCGGGAAAGGTTTGAATTCGCGCATATTCGCGCACCGTGAATGGCCTTGTTTCCTCCGGATGGCAGCGCTCTGTCTGCTTTTGCGCAGGTGCGCAGGTCAAGGTCAGGGATGGCTCATCCCATGAGATTCGCCGCGCCATACCTGTTTTGCCACCCGTCAGGAAATAAGAGCCTTTCATATAAGACTTCTGTAGCTCGACAGGAAGGTCACGCCAGTAGCCACCCGGGGGCACTAAGTCCATGATGGTTTTTTTACTGGCCGGGTAGAGCTGACCCTGCGATTTGGGTACGTCGCAGTCAAACAACTCGCCTGCTTTGAGTGCGTCTTTGAGATTGAAAACTTTGTCTGCAATTTCAGGCCAATGAAACTTCAAGCCTTCGCCCCGCTTTAAGCCGACTATCAGTAAGCGTTCCCGCTTTTGCGGAACACCATAGTTGATCGCCTTGAGCACTTTGGGCGGCACAACGTCATAGCCCAACTCATCGAGAATATCGACCATACCCTTGAGTGTTTGGCCGCCCTCATGCGCCAGCAAACCGCGCACGTTTTCGCCCACACAAATCAGCGGTTGTACCTCCTTCACAGCGCGCGCGAACTCATAAAACAAGGTGCCGCGTGCATCTTCAAATCCCAGTCGCTTACCAGCAAAGCTGAAAGCCTGGCAGGGAAAACCGCCAGTCAGAACGTCGATCTTCCCTGCATAGGGCGCGAAATCCATGTTGCGCACGTCGCCCTCAACCACCTGCCACTGCGGGCGGTTCAAACGCAAGGTATTGCAAGCGTCTTTGTTGAACTCGTTGAGCACCTCACAGCGTAGCCCGGCTTTTTCCAAGCCCAAGGCTAATCCACCTGCGCCCGCAAACAGTTCCATCACGTTGTAGCGCTGCCTGGGTGCAACCTCTTTGTGTGATTCAAAGCGCTCCTCTATCTGCACGCCGATGAGTTCAAATTGTTTGAGGTCCTCCGCCCTATAAACACGATAATTGCTCATTGGATGACGAATTGAGCTGAGCTTGCCCGATTGATCCCAACGGCGCAGAGTGTCTTTGCAGACGTTCAACAATTCAGCGACTTCAGCTAGCTTGTAGTGAGTTTTTTGCATAACCATGCCTTAGGTTTGAGTAGGGTTATCGTACTGTGTTTTCGTACACTTTTTTGAATTTTTCAGTCAAATTTGCCAATTAACAACAGACGGGGAAAACATGACACCGCAAGAACAGGCAGCGCTATTAAACAGTGCACAGACATGGTTTAGAAATACCATTCTGCCTAACCACTTGAGCAACACAGAAAAATTGAAAGACATCAAAGAATTTAATATCAACCCCTTTTTGGCGTCTTATTTAGCGGTATTTTTGACCGGGGAGCTAACGCCAGAATCGATCGCCAAAGCACTCACCTATCCCCGCGTGCTTGGTCAATCTATCACGACGTCGTTTGGTATGAACATGCAGAAATTCATTTCTGACGTGTTGGTCAACGCTTTTGGCTCAACAACACAAGGTATTGACATTGAATTTGATGACTGCGTCGACGGAAGAAAAAAGTACTGCCAAGTCAAGCTGGGGCTGAACACAATTAATAAAGACGATGTCACAACAATTCACAATCACTTCAAAGCCGTACGTAATTTGGCTCGCACCAATAGTCGACAGGTGCAGCTTGGAGACATGGTTGTGGGTATTTTGTACGGTGTCTCAGGCCAAGAGAGCAATCACTACAAAAAACTAAGCCTTGAGCATGACTATCCCTTGTTCGTTGGCAAGGACTTTTGGCATCGATTGACAGGAGCAGAAGATTTTTATGATCGTCTGATTTACGCAATCTCAGAAGTAGCTCAAGAGGCTAATGGTGAAAAAGCTATCAATGCTGTGGTTGTTGAGTTGGCCAAAGACCCGATCATTGTGGCGCTAGCGAGCGCTGCCAAATAGATTGGTAATCGAGTTTGAGTATCTTTTTTTTTAGACCCGCTGGTCAACATCGCCGCGCACCTTGGCCAGCGGGTGCATGTGGAGCTGCAAGCGGCTTGACGGGCTTCAAAAAGGCCATTTTGGCCTGTTTTCATGCATATTTTAGGCCTGTAGCCCAATAGATTCGGGCGTAAGAAGCTATTAATTAAATAGCGTCTTGCGAAGCCACGATCCACTTAAACCCAGCGCTTCGCATACTTGAGCAACAGCAGTATTTGCCCCTATTTCAGCTGATACGATGATTCAAAAAGTATGGCTCTGGACACCCTAATTTATTATGGTTAAAGTAACCATATGAAGGCGATACGGATTTTCTACGATAAAGCACTTTTACCTGACGGCGCTGTTGTAGAAATGACGATATGGCGATTGCCTCGCCCTACGCTGGAGCGACCGCATGGCTTGAAGTACAGCCTGTTTTATGGCTATGACGGCCAGCGAATTGTTGGTTACGACAACGAGCGGGGCAAGGGTGACCGCAAGCACCTTGGCGCGCTGGAGTTTCGCTATAAATTTCAATCGGTCGACAAAATGATTGGCGATTTTTTGCAAGACGTTGAAAGGATGAAAAATGAGCTCCACTCCTAACTCCAACCTAGGCATCAACCCTAAAGTTCAGGTCAACGTCGGCAGCCTGGCGGACATGGGCAAGCGCTTTGCCAGCGCGTGGAAGCAGGCCGAAGCTGGTGAGGCCAATAGCCAGATTAACCAGACGCACATCACCTTTTTAGACCTGCAAACGATGTTTGAAACCCTGTCGCCACGCCGCCTGGACTTGCTGCGCCATGTGCGCCAGCACGGGGCGGGCAATGTGCGTGAGCTGGCTCAAACCTTGGGCCGCGACTACAAAAACGTGCATCAAGACGTGGCAACGCTTCAATCAGCGGGCCTGCTGGTACGCGACGGCCGCAAACTCATTGCGCCTTGGGATGAGTTGCAAGCCAATGTGTCGTTGATAGCGGCTTGAGGGGCAGCAAAAAGGCTGTTCTGGCCCGTTTTTAAGCATGTTTTAGGTCTGTAGGCCAATAAATACGGGCGCACCCAGTTATTAAGTCAATAGCGGTTGAGTCCGTCGTTTTGCTTTTCCAATTGCACGTCTTCTAATTTAACCCCGTAAATCGAATGTCTGCGGTTTGATTTGCAGGGTTAAGTTTCAATATTCGACCAAGTCCCAAGACCTTAAATGGGCAACATCGCCCAAAGCGGCACGGCTTCAACCTTGTCCGCCAGTTTGTAGCGATGCAGGCCCGGGTACACCACATAAAGGGCGTCCAGCTTCAAGTCGTGCATTGCAATGCGCATGCTGGTGGTCACGCGAGGGGCGTCTGCGCGCTTGAACTCAACGCCTACGCGCTGGCCGTTTTTGAACATCAGCAGGTCAAGCTCAGCACCTTGGTGCGTCGCCCAGAAGTAGGCTTGGTCTGGCTGGGCGATGCGCAGAATCTGTTCGAGTGCGAAGCCCTCCCAGCTGGCGCCGCTTTGCGGGTGAGCCAGCAACTGCGGCAGGCTTTGGATGCCCATTAAAAAATGCAGCAAACCGGTATCGCGGAAGTAGATTTTGGGTGCTTTGACTTGGCGCTTGCTTAAGGTTTCATGCCACGGTTGAAGCTGGCGGATCATCAGCGTTTGCGTAAGCGTGTCCAGGTAGCGGCGGATGGTCGGCTCCGACACACCCATTGATTGCGCCGTCGGCGCTGCAGACCAGATTTGCCCGTGGTAGTGAGCCAGCATGGTCCAAAAGCGCAGCATGGCGGGCGCGGCAATGTTGATACCAAACTGGGGAATGTCCAGCCGCACATGATCAGCTACGGCATGGCTGCGCCACACCGTGCTGTCTTCGTCATTTGCAGCAAGATAAGCACGGGGAAATCCACCGCGAAGCCACAGCCTGGCCGCCGCCTCGTCGGTGTAGCCGCCTTGGTCGGCGCTGACTTCGCTCAAGTCAAACCCGCCAACATCAATGGTTTCAACGCGGCCTAGCAATGATTCGCCCGCCTGGCTGAGCAGTGTGGGCGATGCACTGCCCAACAACAAGAATTGCCCGGCCCTATCGGTGCGATCCATCAGCACCCGCAGCAGCGGGAACAGGCTGGGTTTGAGCTGAACCTCGTCAATCACTACCAGGCCCTGTAGTGCCTCAAGCGTTTGAACCGGCTGCTCCAGCCGCAAGGCATGCGGCGGGTACTCCAGGTCGAAATAGTTGGGCGATTGGCGGCTTAAAAACCGCTGAGCCATAGTGCTTTTGCCAGACTGCCGGGGCCCGCTAAGCACCACGCCACGTGAGCGGCTGAGGGCTTTTTGAATGGAAAGTTCAAGGGCGGCGCGGCTTATCATGCTGAAATATTACCATGAAATTCCAATACTTGATGTTGGAATTTCATGGTAACTGCACGTCGCCTACCGTTTAAAAATATCAACAGCCCAGTTTAGAGGCGCAATGCCTACTTATAAAACGCCTCCACCACACCCTTGAGCTTGACCGTCAGCGGAAAGCCCTGGCGGTCTACTTTTTTGCCTACGGGCACTTTTATCCAGCCTTCGCTGATGCAATAGGCCTCTACGTCAAAGCGCTCTTTGCCGTTAAAGCGAATGCCCACCGCGTGCTCGAACACGGCGGCTATGTGGTGCGGGCTGCGGGTGTCGGTGGAGAGCTGGTCGGGCAAGTCTGGGCGCGGGGCTGGCGCTGCGGTTAGGGTTGGGGTTGGGGTTGCATCGGCGGCGGCGGCGGCGGGTGTGGTGTCGGTCATGGGTGGTCGATCTTTTTAGAATTAAAGCGGCTGGCTTGAAGTAAACGGTTAAAGCGGATGCTCGGTATAAAACCTGCCGCCGTGGTACAGCAAAGGCGATGCATTCGGTGCGTGGCGGCAGTGCTCTACTTCTCCCACAAAAATCACGTGGTCGCCCTCTTCGTAACGGCTGCGGTTAAAGCATTCAAAGGTAGCTGCTGCGCCAGTCAATACCGGCGCACCGGCCACGCCGTCGGTAAAAGCCACGCCGTCCCAGCGGTCAACGCGTTTGCTGGCAAAGCGCTCGGCCAGCTCTTTTTGGTCGGCCGCCAAAATATTGATGGCGTAATGCGAGCCGGTTGAAAACGCCGCCATAGAGCTGGCCCCTTGCGACAAGCTCCACAGCACCAGCGGTGGGCTTAGTGAAACGGAATTAAATGAATTCGCGGTGAGCCCCACCAGCTCGCCGCTGGCGGTGCGCGCTGTGACGATGGTGACGCCGGTGGCAAACATCCCCAGCGACGCACGAAACTCAGGGGTAGAAAAACCGGGGGGTTGCGCTTTAAGGGTAGGTGATGATGATGTCGGCATAAAAATATTCGTAGCAGTGGGTATTTTGCCTTAGCGTGGCAAACTGCCCGGCGTGTGGGGTGGCCTAAACTTGGGTATGGTTTTTTATCGCTTGATTGGTCTGGTTGCTGCTGTCGTTGTGGTGTTTACCTCTGCCCACGCCGCCCCGCCGTGCGACGAGTTTGCAGCCAGGTTGCCCAACGTCAAGCGCGCCCTGTGCGACTCGGCCAAGCTGGTGGCCAGCCCCGCAAAATCGGCGCTTGGCCGCTCGATTTATATGCGTGACATCAAGGCAAACATCAAAACCGAGGCCAGTGCACTGCGCGTGCTGGTGATTGGCGCTATTCATGGTGACGAGCCGTCGTCTGCCTCAGTTGCGCTGCACTGGTTGCAGTTGGCAAGCGAAGGTGCGTTTGACACGCCGCAGCCGGTGCACTGGCGGTTTATTCCGGCACTCAACCCAGATGGTTTGCTCAGCCAGCCGCCGCGCCGCGTGAACGCCAACGGTGTGGACTTAAACCGCAACTTTCCCACGCCCAACTGGCAACGCGACGCCAAAATTTATTGGGAACAACGCACCAGCAAAGACCCGCGCCGCTACCCCGGCACGCAGCCGCTGTCGGAGCCCGAGTCCAAGTTTTTGCATGAAGAAATGCAGCGCTTTAACCCGAACTTGATCGTCAGCATTCACGCGCCGTACGGCGTGCTCGACTTTGACGGCCCGGTGCGTAAAGGCTTTGTGCCGCCGTCAAAACTGGGCCGCTTGTATTTGGACCAGGTCGGCAT
>JANOWB010000495.1:0-5918 GCA_031417695.1 Polaromonas sp. | reverse complement strand
CCATCAGCGGCGGTGAGCTGCGTTTGGAGCTAAATTTTTACAAGATTGATTCCTGCACTCAAATTAACAAAATAACAGGCTACGACTACAACGCGCCAATGAGGCAATTACCCCCGGGGGTGATCGAGAAAACAGATATGTTTTGGCTGATCTACCCCAGCGATTTGAACGTAGGAACTGATGCCGGCGGTGGCAGCGGGATGGGTGGGTTCGAGGCATCGGGCAAGCCCGTGTTCATCAGTGAAGACGACTGGATCGTCAAAAAAAGAGCCCCTGATCAAGGCGGCGGCGGTCGCACTGCAGTTGAACGGCGCATGTATTTACCCGAGTGGGTTCAACACGAGTTTTTTCACCATTTGTTCGGCAGCTGGCCTGAATTTGGTTTGGAGAAAACCGGCCACCAATGGTTTGACAAAGGCACGTGGCCTGCTGACTTCACTGGGCAAATCGAAGAAGACTATTACTCCGAAGCTTTAAACAAACGTCTGTACACGGCAACCCCCAGCATTGCGCAAAAGCTGAAACGAGCTACCAAATAACGGTTGCAACCTTAAACCGGCGCGCTGCACCGGTTTGATTTTTAGTGCACCAGCGCAACGTCAATCGCAAAACCGCGCTGATGAGATCGAAGGCAGTGGCGCCTGCGGCGGGCTAGGTGGCTTGGGCGGCACGGGCGGCGCGGGCGGTGAATCAGGTGGCGTTTTGCCATTGCCAGCTGCTACCAGCTTAAAGCGCGCATACCAGTCAATACGGCGCGTCAGCAGCATGACCCCAGCCAGTATGGCGAACAAGGCCACGCTGCCTACCACCAGAGCAGCTTGCTCCATTTGCAGCAACACAAACAGCATGCCGTACAGCGCCGCAATGCCTAGCCCGAACGGAATGCCGCGCAGCCAGCCGCCCAGCATCGCGGCGGCGTAATAGGTCAGCAGCGCAACGCAGGCACTTGATGCTGCAGCATAAGCCGCGCCAAATGCCATGTGCTCAGACAAGCTCACCAACAGCAGAAAGAACATGATCATGGCCGCGCCGACCAGGCCGTATTGAATGGGGTGAACGCGCAGCGACTTCATGAACTCAAACAAGCCGACCGCCAAAAACGTCAAGCCGATAAAAAGCAGGCCATATTTGGTGGCGCGATCGCTCAGCGCATAGGTGTTGCCAGGGTCAATGAAAGTAATGCTGATCAATTCAGTGGCAGCTTTTCCTTTTGCAAGCTCCTGCTGCACTGTGCTGGCCAGCGAGCTGACGCGCCACAGCGCCTCAAAGCCCTGGTCTGATATTTTTCGCTCTGCGGGCAAGAACTGGCCGCCAAAGCTGGGATGCGGCCAGTTCGATGTCAGCTTGATTTGCGTGTCGCCGCCCAGCGGCACAAACGACAGGTTTTCAGTGCCCAGCAGTTCAAGGTCAATCAGCGCTTCAAGTGGCGCTCCCGGCACCCAGCCCGCCGGGAGCTGCGCATGCACGCCGCGTGGGTAATCGCTGTTGAACGTGCCGGGCTTGAGCTTGAGCGTTTGCTCTGCGATTTTTAAATTCGCATAGCGCACACCGCGAGCATCAGACACCGCCAGCATCAGCAGTGGTTGTCCGCAGTTCAAACGCGACTTGGCATGCTGCGCAACGGGGTTGAGCGCCTCCAGGCTTGCCCACTGCGCTTTGAGCTGCGCCTTCAGCGTAAAAACCTGCGTGGCGTGCAGGCCCCGAGAGCGTGCTTCAAGCTGGCTGCTGCCTTTTACGTCAAGCAATGCCGGCGCAGCAATCAAGGTAAATTCACGCCGTTGGGTCACGGTCTTTTTGTCTTCCGTACGCTCGTCCCACTCTTCACTGCAGGCCCGCTGCACCAGCGGCCCCATCAAGGTTTGTGTGCCGGCCAGACTGCTGGCCACGCTGTCTATCGCTTGCTGGCGATAGTTTTGCCGGTCATGCACCACGCCGCTGATTTGCATCAGCGCCGCAACCAAAAGAAGCAGCACCACCGCGACTGAAATAATTTTTGCTTTCACTGTTTGTCCTTTCTTGGGTTTGACAATATGTCAGGAACAAAAAGGAGTGTGCAGAGCTTGTGTGAGGCCAATATGAGGTGCGCCGGCTTTGTGAAGTGGGGGTGAAGTGGGTTTAAAAGGCTCCGCGGCTTAGGTGCAAGGTGACTAAAATTTAAGCCATGACAAAACGAACCCTCATCAGCTCTGGCTCACCTTTTGAAGCGCAAATTGGCTATTCACGCGCAGTAGTGGCGGGCGAATGGGTGTTTGTGTCGGGCACTACCGGTTTTGACTACAGCGACATGACGATATCGACCGACATTGCTGAGCAAACCGAGCAGTGTTTGAAAAATATTGAGTCAGCGTTGATGCAAGCAGGCGCGTCGCTGGCCGATGTGGTGCGGGTCAATTACGTTTTGCCCGATGCGTCGCAGTTTGAAAAATGCTGGCCAGTCCTGCAAAAATATTTTGGTAGCGTGCGCCCAGCTGCCATGATGATTTGCGCTGGGCTGCTGGATGCGCGCATGCTGATTGAAATTGAAGTTACGGCACTTAAAAGCACTTAATTCAGAAACAAATCAGGTTACAGCCCAATAAATACGGGCGCGAGCAGCTATTGTTTTTGAAGTAATTTAACCAAGTGATGGCTGGTGTTGCGCAGCCGCTGCGCCATGAGCTGCGTGATTTTGACCAGCAACTTGGCGCCTACTGCGGGGTGGTCGCGTATCAGCTCGCCGATGGCTTGCCGGCCAAGCACACCGGCTTCAACGGCTTCAATGGCCGTACAAGTGGCAAAGCGCGGCTCGCTGTCGAGCATTGACATTTCACCCACCGCCGCACCCCGCTGAATGACTGCGATGCGCGAAATGGTCGGCACATCAGCACCCTCAAGCTCTTCATCTTTACTACGGGGCGCGATAGATTTGGTCACATCGACTGTGCCGCTAAGCAGCACCAGCATCCACTCGCCACTGTCGCCTTCACGAATCAATACCTCGCCGGGCTCAGCGCGCACCAGCAGCATGGCGCTGGCCAAAATGTCGGCCTCATCAGCCGACATGTCTTGCAGCAGCGGTGAGGTTTGAAGCATGTCGGGGCCAAACGTACTTAGGTGTCCGCAGTGGCCGGACACCTTCAGGCCCGCGTCTTGCAATTGCGCCTCGAGCGTTTTCATCAGCGGCCAGCAGCTGGCGCCGCAGCCAGCAGCCACTGCTCGATTTCGGCAATCGCGGCGTCGGTAGCCTGGGTCAGTGCCCGCACGCCACCTTGCGCGTCTGCACTGGCTGCGGGGCGTTCTACCGCAATAGCGCGCTGGCTGATCAGCTTTTCGCCTGTGGGCGTGACTTCCACCAGCGTAGCGCGCAGTTTGACCAGGCCCACACTCACGTCTGGCTTTGAAAAGTAGTGGCTGAACTCAAGCAGCTCCAGCCGTATCTGCAGCGGCAACACAGGGTTTTGGCTGCGATTGAGCGCCAGACTTTCGCGGGCGTTGTACACCGGGCGACGCAGACTGAGCTGGTCGCGCAGGCGCTGGCGAATCAGCTGCGCAGCGGGCATGGACCAACGCGCCATCGAGTAAGCCCGCAGCTCTTGTGCGTCCAGGTAGCCAAGGCGGTACAGCACCGAAGAGTTGTCAAGCCCACCGCCAGCAGTTGCCACATCATCAACCGCCACAGCGGGTAGGGCCGAAGCGGACGAAGGGGCCGGGGTGGCCTGCGGCATGGCAACGCTGGGGCCAAAGTCAAACAGCGTGGCGCGCTGCGGCTTGTCGGGCAGCGCAGAGCACCCGCTGAGTGCTGCAGCCACTAAAACAACGCCGAATAGGCTCTTAGCCCAATCTTTTTGGGCGCAAGCAGCTTCTGAATTAATAGCGTGTGCAACAGCAGGAAAGGTCATTTTTTTACTCCATTGGCAGCAAACCCTGGCTCACCCGGGCCCGGCAGCGGCGGGCCGTTGCCGAAAATAAGCGACTGTGGATTGTCGTCAACCGCATTCACGGTGCGGCGCAACTGGCGCAGCGTTTTACCGGCTTCGTCTGCAACGGCGTCGAGCTTGGGCAGCGTAGCCGCGCTGAAATTACCCACGCCGGTAGCCAGTGCGGCGCCACCTTCACTGAGCTTGTCGAGTGGGCCGCCCTTTTCGTTCAAGCGCCTGGCTGTTGTGCCAATTTCTGCGGCAGCGCTGCTTGCCTGGGTTGACGTGTCCTTCAAAGAAACCACGGCGGCGTCGAGATTTTTCACCAGCTTGGGAATGTTGACTTTGTCTGGGCCCAGCTGCGCATTTAGTATGCTGGTCATGTTGGTTGACAGCTTGCTCACGCTGCTGGCGGCTTCGCCCATGTTGTCTAATGCCAGTGCAACGCGCCGCTGGTTGTCATCTGACAGCAACTTGTTGACCTGCACGCTGGCTTGCTCCACTTGCTTGAAGATGGCTTCGCTTTGCTTGAGCAGCTTGTCAAGGCCGCCGGTTCGCAGCGGAATGCGCGGTGGGTCAGCATCGTTTGGGGTCAAGCGCTGGGTAGATGTGCCAGTGTCGTCAAGCTGAATAAAGCCCAGGCCAGTTACGCCCTGGGAGGCGACGGTGGCAAACACCGATTGCGTTACTGGCGCGCCTCTGTCGATCGACACACGCACCAGCACATTGCCCCTGATTTTTTGGTCAAAGCCGATGTACTCCACCTTGCCCACCGGCACACCTCGAAAGTTGACCGTGGCCTGCGGCTGCAAACCTGAAATGATTTCATTGGTCGACATTTCATACAAATCGCGCTGCGTGTTGTCGCGCATCAACCAGACAGCCAATGCGGCCAGCAGGGCAGACACTACCAATACAAAGGCACCGGCAGCCATGGCGTGGGCTTTGTTTTCCATAAGTCAATTCCTTTTATACGGTAAAGGGGTAAACACGTAAAAGTTCCATGGCGCGCTGGCCTCGGGGGCCCAAAAAGAACTCGTGAATGAACGGATGCGAAAACGCCACCACATCGCTTGGCGCCGCGCAGACAATGACTTTTTGATCGGCCAGCACCGCAATGCGCGTGCTCAGCTCAAACAGCGTGTCTAGGTCGTGCGTCACCATCACCACCGTCAGCTCCATGTCTTTGTGCAGAGAGCGCAGCAGCGTGCAAAAGCTGTCAGAACTTTCCGGGTCCAGCCCGGCCGTGGGCTCGTCGAGCAGCAACAGCGGTGGGTCCATGATCAAGGCTCTGGCCAGCGCCACGCGCTTGATCATGCCGCCTGATAAATCACTGGGCATTTTGTCGGCGGCATCTGGGCTTAAGCCGACCATTTGCAGCTTGACCATTGCGGCTTCGCGGATCACGCTTAATGGCAACGCGTTCAGCTCGCGCAGCGGGAAGCCAATGTTCTCCAGCACCGTGAATGCTGAAAACAACGCCCCTTGCTGAAACAGCATGCCAATGCGGCTAGCCGCACCGCGCCGGCCCAGCTCAGACACGGGTTTGCCAAGCACCGTGATGTCGCCTTGGGTCGGGTGCTCCAGCCCCAGCATTTGCCTGAGCAGCACTGTTTTACCCGTGCCCGACCCACCGACCAGCGACAAGATTTCCCCGCGCTGCACAGACAGGTCAAGGTCTTTATGGATGACCACGTCTTTGTCGCCGTTTTTAAAAACGGTCCAAAGTTTTTTGATGTCTATGGCGGGGTCTAGCATGTCTAGATACCGACGTTCTTGAACAAAACCGCAAACAGCGCGTCGACCAAAATCACTACCGTGATAGAGGTCACCACAGACGCAGTGGTGCCCTGGCCCAGGCTTTCAGTATTGGGCTTAACGCGCAGGCCGAAATGGCAAGCCACCAGCGCGATCAGCAGGCCAAACACCACCGACTTCGAGGTGGCCAGCGTCAGGTTGCTGACATTCACCGCGTCTGGCAGCGCGCGAATAAAGTACTCGGGCGTGATACCCATTGCAGCT
>JANOWB010000494.1:0-6030 GCA_031417695.1 Polaromonas sp. | reverse complement strand
GCTTACAAAGACGCGATGGCCCATGTATGGGGCTACACCATCGTCAACGACATCACGGCTCGCGACTGGCAAAGCCGCCACCAGCAGTGGCACATGGGCAAATCGTTTGATACCTTTTGCCCCATGGGGCCGTACCTGGTCAGCGCAGATGAATGCGATGGCACCAAAACCATGGTGCGCTGCTACGTGAATGGCGAGCTACGGCAAAATGCGTCCACCACAGATTTGATTTTTAACATTCCCAAATTGATTGAGACGCTTTCTGCAGGCATCACGCTCTACCCCGGCGACGTGATTGCCACCGGAACCCCGGTGGGTGTGGGCATTGGTTTTAAACCGCCCAAGTATCTGGCGGCTGGCGATGTGGTGCGGGTGGAGATTGACGGGATAGGCGTGCTGCAAAACACTGTGCGTTAAGCGACTTTTTAAAGCGTCACGCTACAAGCGGCGTCGCCTGCATCGCTTCTGTTTGCTCTTCCAGCATGTCGACTTGGCCCTTCCAATAGTCGCTTGAGCCAAACCACGGGAAGTTGATCGGAAATATCGGGTCATGCCAGCGCTGGGCCAGCCAGGCGCTGTAGTGAATCAACCTCAGCGTGCGCAGCGGCTCAATCAGTGCCAGTTCGCGCCGATCAAATTCACGAAACTCTTCATACCCATCAACCAGTGCGCCCAGCTGCTGCAGGCACTGCGGACGGTCACCTGCCAGTAACATCCACAGGTCTTGCACGGCAGGCCCTGAGCGTGCGTCGTCGAGGTCAACAAAGTGCGGGCCAGCGCCGGGCACGCCTTCAGGCGTCCACAAAATATTGCCGGGGTGGCAGTCGCCATGCAAGCGAATATTTTTAATGTCGCCTGCGCTTTCAAACACAGCGGTGGCGGTTTGCATGGCGATTTCAAACGCTTTTAACCAACGCGATTCCATGTCGAGCGGCAGGTATTTGCCTTCCAGCAATACGGCGCGCGACGCGTAGCCAAAGGTCTGCAAATCAAGCGCTGGCCGATGCGTAAACGGTTTAGCGGCGCCCACCGTGTGTATGCGTGCCAGGAAGCGGCCAATCCACGCCAGCACGTCAGCGTTTTCAAGCTCTGGCCGCCTGCCGCCGCGACTCGGCGACACGCTAAACGCAAAGCCATTGAAGTGGTGCAGGGTGTGGTTGTGCAGCTTCAGCGCGCCCACCACCGGGACTTCTGCGGCCATCAGCTCAGCAGCAAACGTGTGCTCCTCAATGATTTGCGCCTCAAGCCAGCGCTCAGGCCGGTAAAACTTGGCCACCACCACATCGCCCGCTGCATCCGCCTTGCCCACACTGTTTTCAAGGTGGATTTGGTACACCCGGTTTTCATAACTTGACAGCGCCATCAAGCGGCCGTCCCCGGTTAGTCCAACGCTGGCCAGCGCGTCCAGCACCACGTCAGGAGTGAGCGCCTCGAACGCGTGCGCTTTGGATGGTACTGATCCATGGTGGGCAAGAGAGCTTAAACGCGGCACGCCTGAATCTGAAGTCATTCCCTGATTGTCGCGGTCAACCGCGCACTTCGTTAGCGCTATTAATTAAGGAGCTGCTTGCGCCGATTTATATTGGGCTAACCCTCCAAAAAGGCGAAATTTTAAAGCCTTAGAACGCACTTTGAAAGGCTTGAAAACAGCTTTCTTCGCAAGTCAACCTACTTCAAATCGGTCGCAACGAATTCAAACGCCTAAACCCGCAACTTGTAGCATTTGTTACGCACAGTAACTACTCAAATGGATATTCACTGTTTCAAGGCTCATTAGGTCGTTTGTTTTTTCATTTCTGCGCGTTTGTGGCACTTCGCCCTATAAAAACCCGCCAAGGGGCTGACTTGAAATTGAGACACCGCGCAAATTAGGTAGCCTGTATGAGGGATTGCTGACCTGTTGTAACCGGCTGAAACTGATCGCCAATGGATGTTGTTTTAAAAGCCAATTGCCAAATTAAACGGCGCTTTTAGATCTTCCAGGACTGTGAAGGAAAAGCAAAATGTTAGAACCAGCAGCAATCAAAATCGGCGCTCCCACCCGCCGGCAAGCCATCCAAATGGGTGCGGCTGCCACGGCCGCAGGCGCTTGGGTAAGCAAAGACGCAACGCGCGCGGCCCACGCTAAAAATGGTGAAGGCGACCGCAACCCAGCTGCGCCGTACACCACACCCTTTACGGTGCCGCTTCCAGTTTACAAAGCCAAGTTACCCGTCAGCGCGTTGTCACCGCCCGCCACTAAAGACCTGGGTGCCGGCGAATGCGGCCGCAACCAGCACCAGCGATGGGGTGACTGGCGGCCGCAGAAGTTTTATACCCTGACCGTGCAACAGGCGCTGCATTCCTTTCACCCCGAGCTGCCGACCCAGGTCATTTGGGGCTACGACGGTATGGTGCCGGGACCCACTTTTGTTGAGCGGTACGGCAAAGCAGTCATCGTTCGCATCATTAACAACCTACCTGCCAACGCAGCTGGCTTCGGTTCGCCAGAAATTAGCACCCACTTGCACAACCTGCATTCCGGAGCCGAAAGTGACGGTTTTGCTGGCGACTATTACAGCGCCACCCGATACGGACCCACTCTCGCAGGCGCCGGTGCTTTCAAAGACCATCTGTACCCGAATGCTTATGCCGGTTACGACGACCCGCAGTATGCAGCCACCAGAGGCGACCCACGCGAAGCGCTCGGCACGCTGTGGTACCACGACCACCGTATCGACTTTACGGCGGCTAATGTCTACCGCGGCCTGACTGGCTTTTATTTGTTGTTCGACGACATTGATTCGGGTAATGAGCTAGACGCGAACCCCGCCGCGCTTCGCTTGCCCAGCGGCGTTGGCAAATATGACATTCCGCTAGTTTTTCAAGACAGACAGTTTGACTCCAGCGGCTATTTGGTGTTTGACCAATTTGCCACCAAGGGCATTTTGGGCAATAAGTTTTGTGTCAATGGCAAAGTGCAGCCGTACTTCCAGGTAGAGCGGCGCAAGTATCGGTTTCGCCTGCTCGATGGTGGGCCTTCGAGGTTCTATGAGCTTTATCTGGCAACCGGCAATGACGCAAACCAAAACTTTTCGTACATCGCCAACGACGGCAACCTGCTGCCCGCACCGCTCGTGATGAACAAAATCAGCTTGGGCCCCGCCGAGCGGGCTGACATCGTGATTGACTTTTCAAAGTACCCCGCATTTAGCAAGTTGTATCTGGTCAATCGCTTGATTCAAAGCGACGGGCGCGGGCCGGAAGGCGCATTGATCAATGTCCGCGGGTCAGACGGCTCGCTGCTCGCCGCTGGCACGCAGCTGCTGCGCTTTGATATTGGCACGGACCCAGCGTTGCCTGACTTGAGCCAAGTGCCCAGTACGCTGCGCGCGCTACCGCCCATCAACTTTGCTGAAGTCGTGGCTAATCGCCGCTTTGAATTCGACAAGCAAAACGAAGTCTGGACCATCAACAACAAACTTTTTGATGTCGACCAACCGATGGCCAAGCTCAAGCGCGGCACGGCCGAAATCTGGACACTCAAAGGCAAGGGCAGCTGGCACCACCCGGTGCACATTCACTTTGAAGAAGGCCGAATACTGACTCGCAACGGCGTGCCACCGCTGCCGCACGAAAGCGGGCGCAAAGACGTCTACGTGCTACGACCTGATGAAGAAGTGCGCGTGTTCATTCGGTTCAGAGACTTTCTGGGCAAGTACATGATGCACTGCCACAACACAGTGCATGAAGACCACGCAATGATGATGCGCTACGACATTGTTGATTGAACAAGGAGCAAATCATGAACACAAGTCAACCTGACACCCGTCAACCTGCTACCCGTCAACCTGCTACCCACGTGCTGGAGCAGTCAAGCAAACGCAACTGGCTGAAGTGGGCCGGTACTGCCGCGCTCGCGCCGGCTTTGACCGCAGCTTTGCCGCTGAACGCCAAAACCACGCCAAGCGTTGGGTATTTCCCCAACACGCTGGTGCAAACCCACGAGGGCCGAACCCTTCGCTTTTACAACGATGTGATGCGCGGAAAAATCGTGGTGTTCAACATGATGTACGCCGTATGCACTGGCATTTGCCCGGGCAACACGGCCAACTTGCGGCAAGTACAGCAGGCTCTCGGCAGCCGGCTGGGCAAAGACATTTTTATGGTGTCCATGACATTGCAGCCCGAGTTTGACAACGCCAAAGTGCTGCAAGACTACGTCAAGCGCTATGACATTCAACCCGGCTGGATGTTTTTAACCGGCCAGCCCAACGAGATGAATGTCATCCGCCGCAAGCTCGGCTTTTTCAATGACGACCCCGCCATCGACGGCGACCTGGCCAACCACACGGGCATGGTGCGCATCGGCAATGAATCCCTTGATCGCTGGTTCAGCATGCCCGCGCTCAGTCGACCGCAGCAAATAGCACGCGCTGTGCTGCAACTTTAACTTCCATCTTTTTATTGAAATTAATTTTCCCAAAGGAGACAGTCATGGCCACCCCGCAATACAACTTTACCGTCACCCAACTTGACCTGGATTTCATCCTCAAGCAAATAAAAATTGCTGAGGCCAGCACCAATCCTGTCACAGGCGCTGCAGAAAACCTTGCAGCGCTGGTGGGCAGCACACTGCTGCCGTTTGGGCTGCGCACCGTCGATGGCACGTGGAACAGCTTGCTGCCAGGTCAGGAGCGCCTGGGCGCTGCCGACAACATCATGCCCCGCTTGGTTGCCGCCGACTTGCAAATTGCACAAGTCAGGCCTGCGGGGTTGTTTGCGCCAACGGCAGGCACAGTGGTGACGTCTTACAACCAAACCACTGGCAATGTGTACGACAACCAGCCGCGCATTGCCAGTAATTTGATATCTGACCAAACGGCAAACAACCCGGCTGCGGTTGCAGCCGCGCTGCAACTGGCTGGTCATGCTTCTCCCTTGGCAGAAGCCCAAGCCATTGCACTGCTTAACACCGCGTTGCAAGGTCAAAAGCAACTGGTCAAGGACGCTGCTGCTGCGATCATTGCGGCCGGCGCAGACCACGTGCTGTTGGCCGCAGCGCAAGCCCAGTATCTTGCCCTGACAGGGCCTACTGGTTTCCACACGGCGGCTTTCAACGCGCTTTCTGCCGAAATGACATTAGCAGGCCTGACGGTCAGCGAAAACGGCACCATTGGCATTTTGAATTTGTCGCCTGATATTGGCCTGTCGCCGTCGTTTAACAGCTGGATGACCATTTTTGGTCAGTTTTTTGATCACGGCCTTGATCTGGTCACCAAGGGCGGCAACGGCACGGTGTATGTCCCGCTGTTGCCCGACGACCCTCTGTATGTGGTGGGCAGCCAGACCAACTTCATGGTGCTCACCCGGGCCACGCAAGTCAACGGCCCCGGCGCAGATGGCGTGCTGGGCACCGCTGACGATACAAAGCACGAAAGCATCAACACCACGACACCTTTCGTAGACCAAAACCAGACCTATACGTCGCACCCGTCGCATCAAGTATTTTTGCGGGAGTACCACATCGTCGACGGCAAACCGCTGGCTACTGGCCATTTGTTGAGCGGTGCACATGGCGAAGGCAATTGGGGAGAGGTGAAAGCTCAGGCACTTAATCAGCTGGGCATTCAGCTGGTCGATATGGACGTTCACAACGTCCCATTGCTGGCTACTGACCGTTACGGCGAGTTTTTACGCGGCCCGAACGGTTTTGCACAAATGGTGGTGCGCCACGCGGGGCTCGACGGTATTTTGGGCAACGCAGACGACGGCCAAGCGCTGATTGAAGGCTCTCCTACGGCACCGATTACGACCAGCGGCACCATGCAAATTGCCAACGGTGCGGGCGGTTTCATCACAGTCGCCTACGGTGCGGCACTGACAGACCATGCATTTTTAAATGACATCGCGCACGGCGCCGCGCCCGGCTTTGCCGACCTTGACCACAATCCTTTAACCCCCCCAACATTGCTGGTGGCCGATTCAGACAACGTCGTTGGCTCCCTGCCAAATCCCAACTACAACCCTGGTTTGCCAGTTGGGCCCAAC
>JANOWB010000493.1:0-6350 GCA_031417695.1 Polaromonas sp. | reverse complement strand
GGAGGTCGATGAGCCGTCGTAAATTGAGGTGATGGGCGTTGCTGCATTGCCGTCTACTTCGTCATTTTTGCCGCCCCACCAAACTCGCGCTCGCGCAATCGCAACAGCATCGTCTTTGCCCGCCCAAATCCGTTCGCCATGGCCGCTAACGTCCAAGCCGGTGTGCAGGTCTATCCATGCGACGCGCCTGGCTTGCCCCGCGTGCTGGCGCAGCACGCTGCGCAGGGTTTGGTTGCTCCAAGTGGCGCTTTTGCCGCCGTAAAACAGGCCGTCAGCAAACTCGTGCTGACCTTGGGTAATGGCGGACTGGTATGCGGCTTCGCCGTTAGCTGCTATGAAATCAGCAATCGCTGCCTGATTGGCGGCGTTGGGCGGCCATTGCTCGGGCAAGATCAAATGCTGCAGCGCCCGGTAGGCGGCGTTGTCGGGCAGGGGTTTGGTGAAGTCTTGAAAATTGCGGTTCAGGTCGACGTTTTCATGCGTGGTGCGGCGGATGTGTGAAAAGCCATACGGGTTAAGCGCGTGAATGTAGGCGACCGCTGTGCCCGATGCGCGCGCTTTTTCAAGCCATTCGGCGTCATGTAGTGCGTATACCTGCACGCCGCTGCCGCAGTAGCCCTCGACTCCGTGGCAAGCACTGCTGACGATGAGTACATTTTGCGCGTCAACCGGGCCATCGCGCGCCACGTCCATGGCCAAGTCTTCCCCGTCACGCCCTTTGAGCGGATGCGCGTGCGATTGAGTAGGCAAGCCCGCAATGGCCGCCGCCTCTAAAAATTTGACGCGGGCCTGAGCGTAACTGCCAGAGAACGCTTCGGAAATAGAAATCATCGGTTTTTACCTGTATAAATAGCCTGTAGCCCAACAGCTTTGGGCGCAAGCAGCTCATTAATTAATAGCATCTTAAAGCCGGGTTAATCTTCCCGAATCCGCATAAAACTGGCAAAGCGCGGCAGGCCGCTGTCATTCAAGCCCCGGTAGCGGTACGTGACCTGGCTGCCCACGGCTGGCGGGTTTGCCCGCTGCGCGTCGGTAAAGCCAGTGCCCAGTTTGAAGCGTTTGGCCGCCTTGCCGTCAGCAGCCGGAATTTCTACCAGTAAGGCGCCCATTTGCCCTGCGTACTTACCTTTGCCGGGTATGTGCGCAATGACTTTTGCTTCTGCATCGTCGTGGGTTTTAACTTTGAGCAAATCGTCATTGCGCACGCCTTTGTACAGCGAGCTGCCCCTGTGCAGCATCAGCCCTTCAGCGCCTGCTTTGGTGATTTGCTTCAACTGGCTTTGCAGCGCCGCGTGGCTGGCGACTTTGTTTTGCGCAACCGCTTGCACCCACGGCACGGCCAGTTTGGCGACCACATTGTTGAGTGTCGACAGCCGCTCGGTGAACGGGCCCGGATCGGCAGGCAAGTCAAACACCATGAACCTGATGCTTCGCCAGGCGGCGTCGTTAGGGCTTTGTTGGCGCACTGTCGACATTGCTTGTTGAAACTGCCCGCGCCCGGCCCACAGCTCGCCATCCATCGGGGTTTTGGGCCAGTTGGCGGTAAACCACGCGGGTGCGTTAATCGGCTGGCCGCCGCGGGTCAGCAGCTTTTGCCCATCCCAATAGCCGCGCACGCCATCGTATTTTTCGCTTACCCAGTAGTCGGCTAATGCAACGCTCGGGCTGTAAACATTGGCCAGCATCAGCGGCGGTTTGACTTCCGCAGCCACCGCAACGGGTGCCGCACCGCAGCCCAGCGCTGCCAGCAACAACATTAAAGCGCTACGTTTAAAATAGCTGCTTGCGCCCGTATTCATTGGACTAGAGCCATGTTGTATTGTTCCCTCACCTCACGGGGGAGGGCTAGGGTGGGGGCAAGCGCAGAAACACTGCTGCTATCGTGCGTGCCCCCATCCCCGCCCCACATGCAGTCCCCATAGGCGACAGCCCTTTGGCCTGTCCAAGCCCGCGCAGGCGGGCGTGGAGCCGCAGGCCGCAGCCCCGGGAGGGGAAGGAGTAAGAGTAGCTTTAGCGGATTCATCATCAGCAAGATGTCACGCAACTGGCTCAGCAATCCCACCCACCACCTGACTAAACCCACCATCAACATAAGTAATTTCAGCCGTCACGCCACTGGCCAAGTCGCTCATTAAAAACGCGGCCACGTTGCCGACTTCTTCAATCGTCACGTTGAGGCGCATCGGCGCGGCGTCAGCCACGGCTTTCAGTATTTTGCTGAAACCCGCAATACCGCTAGCGGCCAGCGTTTTGATTGGCCCGGCGCTGATGCCGTTGACGCGGATGTTTTTCGGGCCAAGCGACTCAGCCGTGTAGCGCACCGATGCCTCAAGGCTCGCTTTGGCCAGGCCCATGGTGTTGTAGTTGGGCAGCACGCGCAACGCGCCCAAGTAGGTGAGGGTGAGCAGGGCGGACTTTTCGTTCAAGTAGGGCAGGGCAGCTTTGGCCATGGCCGGGAAGCTGTATGCGCTGATGTCATGGGCGATTTTGAAACCTTCACGGCTCAGGCCTTCCAGAAAGTCGCCCGAAATTGATTCTTTGGGCGCAAAGCCAATGCTGTGTACAAAGCCGTCAAACGTCGGCCAGACTTTGGCCAGGTCGGTGAACAGTTGAGTAATCTGCTCGTCGCTGCCTACGTCGCAGTCAAAAATCAGCTGGGAGTCAAAGTCGGCTGCAAACTCAGTGATGCGGGCTTTGAACCGCTCGCCCACATAGGCGAAAGCCAGCTCGGCACCTTGGGCTTTGCAGGCTTTGGCTATGCCGTACGCGATAGAGCGGTTGCTCAATACGCCGGTGATTAATAATTTTTTGCCGTCTAAAAAGCCCATGACGTAATCCTTGTCAAAAATCTTGCAGAATTGTGACATGCGTGCTTTGCTCAGTTTTTTAATCATGATCGCTTCCCTAATGGGGTCGGGTGGCACTTGGGCGGCGCACGCTTACGCCCAGTTTGGCGACATCAAATACCCAGCTGGCTTTGCCCACTTCAGCTATGTCAACCCTGCCGCGCCCAAGGGCGGGGAAATTCGCATGGTGCCGCCAACGCGCCCCACCAATTTCGACAAATTCAACCCCTACACGCTGCGCGGCACCACGCCTTACGGCATTGACACGCTAATGATTGAAAGCCTGCTGGCAGGCAATTCTGAAGAGCCCACCACCGGGTACGGCCTGCTGGCAGAAGATGTTGATGTAGCGCCAGACAAATTGTCTGCCACGTTCAGGCTTAACCCCAAAGCCAAGTTCCACGACGGCTCACCCGTGCTGGCTGCTGATGTTTTGCATTCGTACACGCAGCTCGTCAGCAAGCTGGCCGCGCCGCAGTTCCGCACGATTTATGCCGAAGTCAAAGGCGTGGTTGTCGTCAGCGACCGGGTGGTGCGCTTTGACTTCGCAACGCCCAACCCAGAACTGCCGCTGGTGGTGGGCGCCATGCCTGTCTTCAGCGCCAAGTGGGGAGAGGGTAAACCGTTCGACAAAATCGTGATGGATATTCCGATTGGCTCTGGCCCCTACAAATTACCGAGCAACAAAATGGGCCGCGACATCACCTATGTGCGCGACGCCAAATATTGGGGCGCAGACTTGCCCACGCGCAAAGGCCTGTTTAATTTTGACCGCATCACCTTCAAAATTTACCTTGATGAAACGTCGCGCTTTGAAGGCTTTAAGGCGGGCGAATACGACTTCATGCGCGAATTTATTTCACGCAACTGGGCGCGGCAATACACGGGCAAGCAATTCACCTCGGGCGAGCTGGTCAAGCGCGCGTTTGAAAACCGCAACCCTGGTGACTTTCAGGGCTACGTGTTTAACCTGCGCAAACCGAAATTTCAAGACGTGCGGGTGCGCAAAGCAATTGGCCTGGCCATCGATTTTGAATGGATGAATCGGCAGCTGTTTTACGGTATTTACAAACGCGTGAACGGCTACTTTCCCAACAGCGAATTTCACGCTGAAGGCTTGCCCAAGCCAGACGAGCTGGCACTGCTGGAGCCGCTAAGGGACAAGCTAAAACCTGAAGTTTTCGGCGCTGTGCCTGTGGGCGCCAGCACTGCGCCACCTGGCAGCTTGCGCGACAACTTGCGCCAAGCCCAGGCGCTGCTAGAAGAAGCCGGCTGGGTTTATAAAGACGGCGCGCTGCGCAACGCGAAGGGCGAAGCTTTCACCATGGAGTTTTTAAGCGACCAGCCATCGCTGATTCGCGTGGTCGGGCCGTTTCAAAAGGCGCTTGAAAAACTCGGCATCACGTTGGTTTACCGGGTGGTTGATTTTTCACTTAGCAAACAAAAAATGGATGCGTTTGATTTTGAGTTAACTTCCGCGCGCCTGCCGGGCTCAACTGCGCCGGGCGGCGAGTTGATTGAACGGTTTGGCTCAGAAGCCGCTAAAACGCCGGGCTCGTCAAACATTTGGGGCATAGCCGACCCGGCGGTGGATGCGCTGCTGCAAAAAATAGTCAGCGCCACAACCCGGCCAGATTTGTCAGCGGCCACTCGCGCGCTTGACCGGGTGCTGACGAACGGACATTACTCAGTGCCACAGTACTACGGTGATGCGTTTTTGATTGGCTACCGGCCGGGGCAATTTGTGTTGCCTGCGGTGGTACCGCCGTACTATGACGCTGGCAATTGGGCGATGTCGACGTGGTGGGCTTCCGGGAAAAATAAATAAGATGCTGGTGATTCAATTTTTACTTCTCCTTCCCCTTCCCCTTCCGGGGGAAGGCTGGGATGGGGGCACGCACGCTGCTAGCTGTGGCCTTGCGCTTGCCCCCACCCTAACCCTACCCCGGAAGGGGAGGGAACAAAAAATCAAAAACTGAAAATGGCCAGCTACATCCTCAAACGTTTGCTCTTGATGATTCCGACTTTGTTCGGCGTGCTGCTGCTGACGTTTGCCATGGTGCAGTTTGTGCCCGGCGGGCCAGTTGAGCAGATGGTGGCGCAGCTGCAGGGCCGTGACTCCGGTGGCGAAGGTGCCGCCGCATCTGGCGCGGGCTACCGGGGACGGCAGGGGGTGGATGCCAAGCGCATTGAAGAAATCAAAGTGCTGTACGGCTTTGACAAGCCCGTACATGAGCGCTTTGTGCAAATGATTGGCCAGTTCTTGCGCTTTGATTTAGGCAAAAGTTTTTACCAAAACAAAGACGTGTGGGAGCTGGTCAAAGAAAAGCTGCCCGTGTCCATCAGCTTGGGTTTGTGGACATTTTTCATCAGCTATTTGATAGCCGTGCCATTGGGCGTAGCCAAGGCGGTGCGAGCGGGCTCGCGGTTTGACTTTATCACCAGCCTTATCGTTCTGGTCGGCTATGCGATTCCCGGTTTCGTGTTGGGTGTGGCTTTGCTGGTGGTGTTTGGCGGGCAATTGCAGTTATTTCCGCTGCGCGGGCTGACGTCAAGCAACTGGGAAACATTAAGCTGGGGCGCCAAAATTACCGACTACCTGTGGCACATCACGTTGCCGATTGTGGCGATGGTGTTGGGCAGCTTTGCCGTAACGGCGGTGCTGACCAAAAATTCGTTTTTAGAAGAGATACGCAAGCAGTATGTTTTGACGGCGCGGGCCAAGGGCTTAAGTGAGAGGCAGGTGTTGTACAAGCATGTGTTTCGCAATGCGCTGATTCCCATCATCACGGGGTTTCCGGCGGCTTTTATTGGCGCGTTTTTTACCGGGTCGTTGTTGATTGAAACGCTGTTTTCGCTTGATGGTTTGGGCCTGCTGAGTTATGAAAGCATTATTCGGCGTGATTACCCTGTCGTCTTGGGTACGCTGTATTTGTTCACGCTGATTGGGTTGGCGACCAAGTTAATCAGCGATCTTTGCTACGTGCTGGTTGATCCGAGAGTTAAGTTCGACTGATGACAGCGCTTTCACTTTCCCCGTCAAAGCGCGCTTGGTTGCGCTTTAAAAAGAACAAACTTGGCTTTTGGAGCTTGATCATTTTTTCAACACTTGTCGTGTTGAGTTTGTTTGCTGATGTGCTGTCTACCGACAAACCTTTAGTCGTTAGCTACAAGAGCACGCTGTACTTTCCAGTGGCCAAAGATTACTCAGAAAAAACCTTCGACGGCGACTTTGACACGCCTGCAGACTACCTTGACCCGTTCATCAAAGACAGGCTGACCGCGGGTGCAAACTGGGCCGTTTACGCTCCTAACCCCTACGGCCCCAAAACGCTTAATTATTTCGCCAAATCGCCCAATCCGTCCGCCCCGTCGCGCGACAACCTGCTGGGCACAGACGACCGCGGGCGCGACTTGCTGGCGCAGCTTATTTATGGCTTTCGCCTCAGCGTGTTGTTTGGCTTGGCGCTCACTGTGATTGGGGTGGTGATCGGTGTCATCACC
>JANOWB010000492.1:0-13887 GCA_031417695.1 Polaromonas sp. | reverse complement strand
CGGCTTTCGCCACCGAGACGACTTGCGCGAAATCTCTGGCTTGCTTACCGAGCTCGGCATTGACGTCAATGTAGTGGCGCCCTTGACCGCCACGCCCGACGACATGGCGCGCTTGGGGCAAGCAGACTTTAACGTCGTGCTTTACCCCGAAATAGCATCGATCGCCGCTCAGTGGCTGACGCGCACGTTCGGCCAGCCCTCAACCAAGATCATCCCCATTGGTTCGGGCGCTACACGGGAGTTTATTCAAGAAGTAGCTGGCTTGGCTGGGGTTGATTCTTCCAAGGTACTGGCCAGCGCCGATGCACGCGCACCGTGGTACGCGAAATCAGTTGACTCGACGTACCTCACCAACAAGCGTGTTTTTGTTTTTGGTGACGCCACCCACGCCATTGCCGCCGCACGCATCGCCAGCCGCGAACTCGGTTTTACAGTAGTGGGCTTGGGCACTTACAGCCGGGAACACGCCAGAGACGTGCGCGATGCCGCCAAACTTTACGACGTTGAAGCACTGATCACGGACGATTACCTCGAAGTAGAAGCCCGCGTTGCTGAACTGCAACCGGAGCTGGTCTTGGGCTCGCAAATGGAGCGACACATCGCCAAGCGCTTGGGGATTCCGTGCGCAGTGATTTCCGCGCCAGTGCATGTGCAGGATTTCCCGGCAAGGTACTCACCACAAATGGGCTTCGAGGGCGCTAATGTGATGTTTGATACCTGGGTTCACCCGCTGATGATGGGCCTGGAAGAGCATTTGATTGGCATGTTCCGCGGCGATGCGGAGTTTCATGAAGACGCAGCGCCTTCCCACTTGGGTGGGCACGCCAGCCGGGCTGTAGTTAGCGCCAACGCGCCAAGCGGCGAAGCTTCAGAGCCCGCCATTGCCAGCACCGCGGCGGCAACCGTTGATCAGCCTCCCGTGCCCGCCGAATCGATTGCACTCCCCACGCAGTGGGCACCAGAAGCCGAAAAAGAGCTTCGCAAAATTCCGTTTTTCGTACGCGGCAAGGCCCGCCGAAACACCGAACGTTATGCCCAAATGCACAGCGTACCGGTCGTCACTATTGAGACACTTTACGATGCAAAAGCTCATTTCAGCCGCTGAAGCAAAACCCGCTGGCCCTTCAACACCGATTCGGGTGGTGGTGGTCACGATGGACACCCACTTGGCCAGCGCAGCGCAACGCGCGAATGCGGCGCTGCTGCGCGAGATACCGGGTTTGCAGCTGTCGATGCATGCCGCATCAGAATACGCGGGCAACGACGCAGCGATTGCGCGCTGCAAGCAAGACATAGCACAGGCAGACATCGTGGTGGCTGGCATGTTGTTTCTTGAAGATCATTTTTTACCCATTCTGGACGACTTGCGAGCCCGCCGCGATCATTGCGACGCCATGATTTGCATGATGTCTGCCACTGAGGTGGTGAAACTCACCAAGCTCGGCAAGTTCGACATGGACAAGCCCGCCAGCGGACCCATGGCGCTGTTGAAAAAACTGCGCGGAAGCAAAGACAAAGCGTCTACCGGTGGCGCCGCGCAAATGAAAATGCTGCGCCGCATTCCGCAAATGCTGCGGTTCGTGCCCGGCACAGCCCAAGACGTGCGCGCTTATTTCTTGTCGCTTCAATACTGGTTAGGCGGCTCTGACGAGAACGTCGTTAATTTGATTCGTCACGTGGTCGATCGCGGTGCAGATGGTGCCCGCAAGGGCTTGCGCGGTTTGACCAAAGTTCCAGCGCCGGTGGAGTACCCCGAAGTCGGTGTCTACCACCCGCGTATGGCAGGTCGGTTCTCGGAAGACCCTTTAAACCTGCCGTCGTCGCCTCATGGTGAGTTCAATGGCACCGTGGGTGTGTTGGTGCTGCGCTCTTACTTGCTGTCGCAAAACGCCGGTCATTACGACGGGGTTATTGCCGCGCTTGAGTCCCGTGGTTTGCGGGTGCTGCCAGCGTTTGCCGCAGGCCTGGACTCACGGCCTGCTATTGATGCGTTCTTTTTTAAAGACGGGCGGGTAGTAGTTGATGCTGTGGTGTCATTAACTGGATTTTCCCTTGTTGGCGGCCCGGCATACAACGACGCCAAAGCGGCTGAAGAAGTACTCGCCAAGCTCGATGTGCCGTATGTTGCGGCGCATCCGGTGGAGTTTCAAAACCTGGCGCAATGGGGCGGCTCTGATCGCGGTTTGCTGCCAGTTGAAAGCACCATCATGGTGGCGATTCCCGAGCTGGACGGCGCTACCAGCCCCATCGTGTTTGGTGGTCGCCCGGGCGCGCCTGGGGTGACTTGCACCGGCTGCCACCATGCCTGCACTTTCAAGGCCAGCGACAGCGCTCAAGACATGAGCTCGTGCCCGGAACGCGCCATGATGCTGGCAGCGCGCGTTACAAAAATGGTCGCGCTTCGCCGCACCGAATACGCCATGCGCAAAGTTGCAGTGGTGATTTTCAATTTCCCACCGAACGCCGGCAATATCGGCAGCGCTGCTTACCTGTCGGTTTTTGAATCACTTTTTCACACCCTTGCCGCCATGAAGGCACAGGGCTACACAGTTGATATGCCTGGCAGCATTGACGAACTGCGGGACAGTGTTTTGCAAGGCAACGCCGCGCTGCACGGTGCAGACGCCAACGTACACACCTTGATTGCAACTGACGATCACGTTAAGCGCGAGCGCTGGCTCTCTGAGATTGAAGCTCAATGGGGCGCGGCGCCAGGCAAACAGTTAAGCAACGGAAGTGCCATCATGGTGCTGGGCAAACAGTTTGGCAATGTCCTGGTGGCCGTGCAACCCTCGTTCGGCTACGAGGGCGATCCTATGCGCTTGCTGTTTGAAAAAGGGTTGTCACCTACGCACGCGTTTTCTGCTTTTTACCGCTACCTTCGCGAAGACTTCAATGCAAATGCGGTGCTGCACTTCGGCACGCATGGCGCGCTTGAATTCATGCCGGGCAAGCAAAGCGGAATGTCTGGCAGCTGCTGGCCAGACCGCCTGATAGACGACCTGCCCAACATTTATTTGTATGCGTCCAATAACCCGTCAGAAGGCGCCATTGCCAAACGGCGTTCGGGCGCTACGCTGATCAGCTACTTGACGCCGCCGGTAGCGCAAGCGGGGCTTTACAAAGGGCTGAACGACCTCAAAGCGTCGATTGAACGTTGGCGCTCAATGGAGCCACAAGCGGCTGACCGCCATGAAATTGCCTTGTTGCTGCAAACCCAAGCAGCCGGGCTAAACCTTGCCGACACCGAGCCATTTTGGAATGCCGATGCGGGCGGCGATGCCGACGCCAAAGTTGTACTGCTGTCTGAGCAACTGCTTGAGCTGGAGTACACGCTTATTCCCCACGGTCTGCACGTCGCGGGCCGCCCTCCAAGCCCAAGCGAGCGGGTCGATATGCTGCTGGCAATGGCCGATGCATCACATGGCCAGCAACTGCCACGTGACGCCATCGTCAGCCTGGTTGACGGTCACAGCGTAGAGCAGGCTTTAAAGGCTGGATCACTGCCGCGCAGTGAAGCCTCAATCGCTTTGATGACCGAAATGTTTGACGCCAACCAATTGCTGGCCAAAGACACCGAAGTCAGCGCCATGCTAAGGGCGCTGGATGGCCGTTACATTCGACCAGCGCCTGGCGGCGACATTTTGCGCACCCCAGCCGTGCTGCCAACGGGCCGCAACATGCACGGCTTTGACCCTTTCCGAATCCCGAGCAGCTTTGGTGTCAAAGACGGCGCCAAGCAAGCCCAACTTTTGCTGGATCGGCACATGGCCGACGGCAATGCGTTGCCAGAGTCCATCGCCATGGTGCTGTGGGGCAGCGACAACCTGAAAAACGAAGGCGCACCGATTGCCCAAGCGTTGGCTTTGATGGGAACGCTTCCACGCTTTGACAGCTACGGCCGCATCGCTGGCGCCACACTGATTCCGTTAAGCGAATTAGGACGCCCCCGTGTCGATGTAGTGATCACGCTGTCAGGTATTTTCCGCGACCTGATGCCACTGCAAATCAAGCTGTTGGCAGAAGCTGCTTTTCTTGCCGCCTCTGCTGACGAGCCGCTTGAAATGAACTGGATACGCAAGCACGCACTGGCTTACCAGCAAGAGCATGGCTGCACACTTGAAGTTGCCTCGCTGCGCGTCTACGGCAATGCCGAGGGCGCCTATGGCTCAAATGTGAACAACCTTGTTGAAAGCAGCCGCTGGTCAAATGAGGGCGAGCTGGCTGAAACGTACACCCGCCGCAAAGGTTTTGCCTATGGCCGCAGCGGACGCGCCGTACAGCAAACCGCGCTGCTGAAAAGTGCCTTGGCAGACGTTCAATTGACCTATCAAAATCTTGACTCAGTTGAGCTCGGCGTCACCACTGTTGATAATTATTTCGACACATTGGGCGGCATCACGCAAGCCGTCAAGGTCGCCAAAGGTGGCGCTACGCCACCGGTATATATCGGCGACCAAACCAAGGGCGACGGCGCAGTGCGCTCGCTGAAAGAACAAGTCGCGCTTGAAACCCGCACCCGCATGCTTAACCCCAAGTGGTACGAAGGCATGCTGGAGCACGGCTACGAAGGCGTCAGGCAAATCGAGGTTCACGTCACTAACACGATGGGCTGGTCGGCCACCACCGGCCAAGTTCAGCCATGGGTCTATGAAGAGCTGAGCCAGACCTTCATGCTTGACCCCGCCATGCGCGAACGCTTGGCCAAACTCAATCCAACCGCCTCTGCACGGGTAGCCAATCGGCTGCTAGAGGCGTCTGATCGTCAATTTTGGACTCCAAGTCCAGAGACGCTTGCAGCCTTGCGGCTTGCGGGCGAAGAGCTGGAAGATCGGCTCGAAGGTGTATTTACTGATTCTCAAGAAGGAGCTCCCGCATGAGCACGACAACAACTGTTCCATTCCCCAGCATTAAAAGCCGAGGAGAACGCACCAAGATTCAACTTGACGGCGAGGGAAGCCTGCAAGTGCAGCTAGACCCGAACCTGAAAATCGGCAACGCCAAAGTCTTTGCCATTTACGGCAAAGGCGGTATTGGCAAAAGCACGACATCGTCAAACTTGTCTGCGGCATTTTCAAAACTGGGCAAGCGCGTGTTGCAAATTGGGTGTGACCCCAAACACGACTCCACATTTACGCTCACCAAAAAAATGTTGCCGACCGTCATTGACGTGCTGGAATCAGTCGACTTTCACGCCGAAGAGTTGCGTGTTGAAGACTTTGTTTTCCCGGGCTACAACGGCGTGATGTGTGTGGAAGCGGGTGGCCCGCCCGCTGGCACGGGCTGTGGTGGTTATGTGGTGGGTCAAACGGTCAAGCTGCTTAAAGAGCACCACTTGCTTGAAGACACTGATGTGGTTATTTTTGATGTACTGGGCGACGTAGTGTGCGGCGGATTTGCGGCTCCACTGCAGCACGCTGATCGCGCATTGATCGTCACCGCCAACGACTTCGACTCCATCTTTGCCATGAATCGCATCGTGCAGGCCATTGGCGCCAAAGCCAAAAACTACAACGTGCGCTTGGGCGGTGTGATTGCCAACCGCAGCAAAGACACCGACCAGATTGACAAATACAACAACCAGATTGGCCTGAAGCTGGCCGCGCATTTCCCTGACCTGGACGTCATTCGCCGCAGTCGTTTGAAAAAATGTACCTTGTTCGAAATGGAGTATTCACCTGAACTTGAAGCAGTTCAAAAGGAATACATGCGCCTGGCAGCTTCGCTGTGGCTGGGCACTGAGCCCTTGAACGCCGTGCCCATGAAAGACCGCGATATTTTTGATTTGCTTGGTTTTGACTGAAAGTAATTCTGTGGACACCGCGACCTACACCAGCCGACGCAGCCAGATCGAATACTACTTTGATCGGACTGCTGTGCAGGCTTGGGAGCAGCTGACGTCCGACGCGCCAGTGGGCCGTATACGCACGACTGTTCGCGCGGGCCGCACCAAAATGCGAGAGACATTGCTGTCGTGGCTACCAGACGACTTGCAGGGCCGCCGCATTCTCGATGCAGGTTGCGGCACGGGTGCACTGGCAGTCGAAGCTGCGCGCCGCGGCGCTGACGTGGTGGCAATTGACCTTTCGCCCAAGCTGGTGGAGCTCGCGCGCCAGCGAATGCCTGAATCTTTCGCGCATGGCTCGCTTGACTTTCGCAGTGGCGACATGCTGGACGACAAGCTCGGCAAGTTTGACCACGTAGTTGCGATGGACTCCATCATTCACTACGAAACCACAGACGCTGTTGATGCGCTGTCGCGCCTGGCTGAACGCACGTCAACGTCGGTTGCTTTTACTTTTGCGCCACGCACTCCCTTGCTGGCGCTAATGATTTCTGTCGGGCGCCTGCTACCGCGCACCAATCGCGCGCCCTGGCTGGAGCCAATGGCCAAAGAAAAATTGCTGCAACTGATGGCATCAAGCCCCGTGCTGGCTGGCTGGAAGCACACCCGCGATGAGCGCGTGTCCAGCGGCTTTTATAAGTCGCAAGCAATGGAGTGGCGCCGGTCGTGAAAATACCCAGCTTCAGAAACGGGGTACGAAACATCCCGCTGCAGTACCTGCCGTTTGCCGATGCAGCAAGCGCCGGGCTGCCGCTGGGCCGTTTGCTGCGTTTGTCTTTGTTTCAGGTTACGGTCGGTATGTCTGCTGCGCTGATGGTGGGCACGCTGAATCGGGTCATGATTGTCGAGTTGGGTGTTGCCGCATGGCTAGTTGCGCTGATGGTGGCCATTCCGCTACTGGTTGCGCCGTTCAGGACAGTTACTGGTTTTCGCTCCGATACGCATCGCTCTGCGTTTGGCTGGCGGCGCGTTCCGTTTATCTGGACCGGCACCATGTTGCAATTTTGCGGACTGGCTTTTATGCCCTTCGCACTCTTGATTTTGTCGGGGCAGGCACAAGTGCAAACGCCGATATGGCTGAATCAGGCCATCGCTGGGCTTTCGTTTTTACTGGTCGGGATTGGATTGCAAACATCGCAAACCGCCGGCTTGGCACTGGCCACTGACCTTGCCGACGAACCCACCCGTCCGCGCGTGGTGGCACTGATGTACGTCATGCTGCTACTTGGAATGCTTGGCAGCAGTTTTGCTTTCAGTTTGATGCTGCAGGACTTTACGCCGAAGAAAATGATTCAGGTCGTTCAGGGCCATGCAGTTCTAACGCTGGTGTTGAATGCGATTGCGCTCTGGAAGCAAGAAGCAAGAGATCCCGCACGAGCCGCGGCCCTCAAACTGCAGCCCGTACCTGTTTTCAAGGATGAATGGAAGCGGTTTATCAGCAACGGCCAAGCCCGCAGGTTTTTGACGATGGTGGCACTGGGTGCGGCGGCATTCAATATGCAGGACATTGTTTTAGAGCCCTACGGCGGCGAGATTCTCAAGCTGTCCGTCAGCGCCACCACCATGCTGACTGCTCTGCTTGCAGGTGGGTCGCTGGTAGCGTTCGGCGTGGCATCGCGCAAACTGTCACGCGGCATTGACCCATTCAGGCTGGCAGGTTATGCCGTAGTTTGCGGTTTACCTGGTTTTTCAGCGGTCATCTTTGCGGCGCCGCTCAACGCGACGTGGCTGTTCTACTTTGGCGTTTTTTGCATTGGTTTTGGCGCTGGTCTCTTTTCAGTCAGCACCCTCGCCGCAGCCATGACCATGGAGAAAAAAGAATTTATCGGGCTGGCGTTAGGCGCTTGGGGCGCGGTTCAAGCAACCGCAGCTGGGTTATCGATTCTATTTGGAGGTGTAGCGCGGGACTTTGTGTCCAGCTTGGCTCTTCAAGGCTCGCTTGGCCAGGCTTTAGCCGCCCCCGTCACAGGCTACAGTTTTGTTTACTACACAGAAATTTGCCTTCTTTTCATTACGCTGATAGCGATTGGTCCACTGGTTAAAAAAGCCACCCTGTCAGCACCCTCAGCCCCCGAGCGTTTCGGCTTAGCCGATCTGCCCGGTTAGTTTTCAGTAGCAACCGTTCCGTTTTTATCGCCCATCAAGGAGAGACATCATGCAAGTAGGCGCCATCACCGGCTATGTCGATTTAGCCCAGATTATTTTGTATTTGTTCTGGATATTTTTCGCCGGCATTATTTTCTATCTGGTTCTTGAAGGCCACCGCGAGGGCTATCCGATGGAATCCGAAGGTCGTCCCGGCTCAGCTCCTGTTACTGGCTGGCCCATTCCTGCGCCTAAAACTTACAAGCTGGCCAATGGCCGCACAGTCACTGTGCCTGAGCTTGACCGCCCAGAACCACCACAAAACACCCGCCGCGACGGCACGTCTATCGGCAACCCGTACATCCCAACGGGCGACCTGATGACGTCTGGTGTTGGCCCCGGTGCCTACGCCATGCGCGCTGATGTGCCTGACATGGATCTGCACGGCCAGCCCATCATTCGCCCACTGCGTGTGCTGAACGGTTTTGATGTGTCTAAAAACGATACCGACCCACGCGGCTTGCCGGTGTTAGGCACTGACAACAAAGTGGCGGGCAAAGTGGTCGATATGTGGGTAGATACCTGCGAGATGCTGTTTCGCTTTGTTGAAGTTGAACTTTCGGGCAGTGGCAAACGCGTACTGCTGCCAGTGCCGTTTGCACGAATCAAAAGCGACAGCGTAAAGGCGCACAGTATTTATGCCGCCCAGTTTGCCAACGTTCCTGTGACAAAAAGCGCGGATCAAGTCACGATGCTGGAAGAAGAAAAAATCAGCTCGTACTACGGCGCTGGCACACTTTACGCTGACCCAACGCGTGCGGAGCCGCTTCTGTGAACATTAAAAGCAACGGGCACGAACACGAGTTTGAGCCCGCCTTCGGATTGCCCGAGCCTTTGCCAAAAGGCGAGCAGATTTTGTGGCAGGGCGCGCCTGATTTCAGGGACATGGCGCTGCGCGTCTTTCACATCAGAAAAGTAGCCATTTACTTTGCCGTCATGATTGCCTCGCGGGGAATCTACTTAAGCCTGACAGGCGCCAGCGTTTTTGAAGTCGCCAAAGGCGTACTGCTGGTAACCCTGCTGGCCGCGATTGCACTGGGCGCACTGGCAACACTGGCTTGGTTAACCGCACGAACCACTGCCTACACGCTGACTGACCAGCGCGTCGTCATGCGGATTGGCATCGTGCTTACGCTCACGTTTAATTTGCCGCTCAAGCGCTTGTCTACCGCTGGTTTACAAGTCACCCGGGGTGGGTTTGGCGACATTCCGCTGGCCCTGAACGGCGGCGACCGCATTGGCTGGCTCAACCTGTGGCCACACGCGCGGCCTTGGCACATCGCCAAGCCAGAGCCCATGCTGCGCTGCATTCCGCAAGCCCACGCCGTGGCTACTCAATTGCAACAAGCATGGACAGCGATTAACGGACCAGGCGCGGCAGCAGCAACCGTACCCGCAATGCCCGCTGACGCAGCCAAGCCGCAGTGGCAAGCCAAACTCACATGACCACGCCCGCTACCAGCGCCAAGCAAGTTGCACCAGACACCTTCCCCCGGTGGGTGTTGTGGTCTGTTGGCTCTTTGTTGCTGTTCACGCTGGTGGCTATCGGGCTGGTTCGCATCACCGGAAACGGCCCCGATCAGCTCGCAGCAGCCACCCTTACTGAGCGCCTGCTCCGCTTTGAAGACCGCCCTGATGGCGGCGTAGCTGTCATTGACGGCGTAACCGGCAAGCTGCTGACCACAGTCACTGGTGAGCAAGGGTTTTTACGCGGTGCCATCCGCGCCTTGGCAAGAGACCGCACCGCCCGCAAAATCGGCTCCGAACAGCCCTTCAAATTGATCTCCCGCACTGATGGAAGGTTAACGCTGTTTGACCCAGTGTCGGGTCAGCGCGTAGATTTAGAATCATTTGGGCCTAGTAACGCCGGCGTGTTTGCGCCATTTTTAACCATGCAGCCGCCGCCTGAAACCAAATAAATTGCGCCGCCTGATCGTTTAAATCACATTCAAAGACAACCATGCAAGCCACTACCACTGCAACATCGGTTACGCCAGAATCAGCCGCGCTCAAGGCCAAGCAAGACTCATTGCTCAGCCCGAAGTTTTACACCACAGACTTTGCCGCCATGAATCGCATTGACGTGTCGTCATTGCGCACCGAATGGGACACCATGCTGGCTGAGTATGAAGGCGACAACAACCACGACCACTTTCAGCGCACGCCCGAGTTCGCGGTTGAAGTGGCTGAGCAGTTTTCACAGGTGTCGCCCGAGCTGCGTCAGGAATTTATTGAGTTTTTAATCAGCTCGCTGACGTCTGAATTTTCAGGCTGCATTTTGTACAACGAAATTCAAAAGAACGTTACCAACCCCGATATCAAAGCACTGATGCGCTACATGGCGCGCGACGAGTCACGCCACGCAGGGTTCATCAATCAGTCACTGAAAGACTTTGGCTTGGGGCTTGACCTTGGCGACCTCAAGCGCACCAAGGCCTACACCTACTTCAAACCGAAGTACATTTTTTACGCAACGTACTTGAGCGAGAAGATTGGCTACGCCCGCTACATCACCATCTTTCGCCAGCTTGAGCGCAACCCCGACAAACGCTTTCACCCCATCTTCAGGTGGTTTGAGCGCTGGTGCAATGACGAGTTTCGCCACGGCGAATCGTTTGCGCTGATCATGCGTGCCCAGCCGCATTTACTGCAAGGCGGCAACAAGTTGTGGATTCGCTTTTTCTTGCTCGCGGTGTACGGCACCATGTATGTACGCGACCACACGCGGCCCATGCTTAAAGCGGCCATGGGCCTGGACCCCACCAATTACGGTTACGAAGTCTTTCGCATCACCAACGAAATCACCAAGCAAGTCTTTCCGCTGTCGCTCGACATTGATCACCCGGTTTTTCGCGCCGGCATGACTCGCCTGGTTGAAGTGCAGGCAGGCATCAACGCCGCCAAAGCCCAAGGAGGCGTTATTGGCCTGGTCAAACAGGGTTACTGGGCGGTGTGTGGCCTGGCTACTTTTGTGCGGCTGTACGTGTTGCCCGTCAAGCGGCACGATTTGCCTGCTGAAATTCGCATGGCGCCGAGCTGGTAAGCACCCGCTGTAAATACAGTTTGACCGCAACGCTTCACCAACAGAGCCATGTTTGAGTTGTTTATTCCGGTGGCGTTTGCAATATTCATTTGGTGGTTTTCAACCGGCTTGGTGCTGCTGCTCAACGGCATGCCGCACACCACCTTTCGCTGGAGCGTGCTGATTTCTTCAGCGCTGGCCGTTGCCGCCTTTTACGGGCTGGCCTACACCGCCAACAAACTGAGCGTGGTCAACGCGTATTGCGCATTTACCTGCGCGCTGCTGATTTGGGGCTGGCACGAACTGACTTTTTTAACCGGCTGGCTGACTGGCCCGCGCAAGCAGGCTTGCACTCAACCTAGCGGCTGGCCGCGTTTTAAGCAAGCCGTGGCAGCCATTATTTGGCATGAGCTGGGTATTTTGGCGTCGGGCATCGCCATCATCATGCTGACCTGGAATTCAGCCAATCAAATCGGCACGCTGACGTTTTTAGTGCTGTGGGCCATGCGCATCAGCGCCAAGCTTAATTTGTATTTTGGCGTGCGCAATTTGAGTGAAGAGTTTTTACCCACCCACCTCACCTACATGGGCAGCTACTTTCGCAAGCGCGCCATGAATGCGTTTTTACCAATTTCAATCGTGGCCGCATCGCTGATGCTGGCAGCCTTGATGGTTCTTGCGTCTAGCGCCGTGGTGTCACGTGCAGACAGCGTTGGTTTTGTTTTGGTGTCGACCATGTTAGCGATGGCTATTTTGGAGCATTTTCTCCTGGTGCTGCCTCTGCCCTCGACTGCGCTTTGGCGCTGGGCTTTGCGGGGCCGCAACCGTGTTGCAACAGCAGCAGCGGACTGATTTGAGCAATTTATGACGACTCCTTTTTCTTCACACGCGGCGCTCAATGCGCTGTCACCCTTAAACCTCGCTACGCTGCCAGCTGCCCCCGGTTTTATGCCGCAAGGCTCGGGTTCTGGCCTGGCGGGCGAGCTAACAGCCATCGTAGTGGGCTCTGGCTTTGGCGGGCTGGCAGCGGCCATCCGCTTAAGCGTGATGGGCTACAAAGTTACCGTGCTCGAAAAGCTCGACGGCCCCGGCGGGCGCGGCTACGTGCGCAAGCAAGACGGCTTTACTTTTGACGGCGGCCCTACCATCGTCACCGTTCCGTTTTTGTTTGAAGAGCTGTGGGCGCTGTGCGGCAAAAAGTTTTCTGACGACATTGACCTGCGTTTGATGGACCCTTTTTACCGCGTACGGTTTCATGACGGCACGCATTTTGACTACAGCGGCGACCCCGCAAAAATGCGCGCGGAAGTGGCACGAGTTAACCCCGACGACGTGGCGGGCTTTGACCGCTTTGTATTAGAAGCAGACAAGTGCTACCGACTGGGTTTTGAAACGCTTGGCTGCAAGGCATTCGACAGCATCGGCGATTTGATGGCCGCCCTGCCCGCCATGGTCAAAATGAAGGCTTGGCGAAGCATGTTTGGCCTGGTCAAGGGTTACCTCAAGCACCCCAAACTGCGCATGGCCATGAGCCTGCAAACACTGCTGATTGGCGGCAACCCGTTTTCAGTGACTGGCGTGTACAGCCTGATCAACGCGCTGGAGCGCCGCTTTGGCGTGTACTCGGCCATGGGCGGCACGGGTTCGATCATTAACGGCATGTGCAAGCTGCTGACCGACCGCAACGTGCCGGTGCGCTTTAACGCTGAAGTGCGCAAAATTGTGGTGGAAGGCGGCCGCGCGACCGGCGTTGAGCTAGCCAACGGTGAAAGCCTGGCCGCTGACATCGTGGTGTGCAATTCAGACACGTCATGGACCTACATGAACCTGATTGCGCCAGAGCACCGCAAGCACTGGACCAACAAGCGCATTGAAAACGGCAAGCACTCGATGAGCCTGTTCGTTTGGTATTTCGGCACCAACCGCCAGTACAAAGACGTGCCGCACCACACCATGGTGCTGGGCCCGCGCTACGAAGGTTTGCTGACTGACATTTTTAAAAACCACAAGCTGACCGAAGACTTTTCTTTGTATCTTCACCGCCCAACCGCCACCGACCCGTCTGTGGCCCCCGAGGGCTGTGACAACTTTTACGTCCTGGCCCCTGTGCCGCACCTGGACAGTGGCACCAATTGGGCTGAGCACGCAGAGGCCTACAAAAACGCGGTGTGCAAGCGACTGGAAGAAACGCTGCTGCCTGACCTCGGCAAGCACGTCATCACGTCGCACGTCATGACGCCGCAGCATTTTCATGATGATTTGCTGTCGTACAAAGGCGCGGCTTTTGGGCTGGAGCCTGTGTTGTTGCAAAGCGCGTGGTTTCGCCCGCACAACCGCAGCGAGGACATTGAAAACCTCTTCATGGTCGGCGCCAGCACGCACCCAGGCGCTGGCATGCCGGGCGTGTTGATGTCTGCCAAAGCGCTGCAAACCGTGGTGCCTGAAATTCAAAACAAGGCTAAAGCCTAAGCAGCTCAGCACGGTTAAAAACATAGAGTCTTCCCGCTAAAATCCAGCCTATGCAAGAAGCCCAGCCGTCCGTCATCACGCCCTCCACGCCCAGCGTTGCCGCACAGGCCAACGCCAAGCACGGCTTTGACTACGAAGCTTGCCAAGAGCTGATGCGCGGCGGCTCTAAAACGTTTTTTGCCGCATCGCGCTTGCTGCCCAGCCGGGTACGTGGGCCCGCAATAGCTTTGTACGCTTTTTGCCGGGTAGCCGACGACGCGATTGATTTCAGCGACGACCGCGTCACCGCACTGGCTTTACTCAATGAACGCTTGCGCCGCGTTTATGCGGGCGACCCTATGGCGTACGAGCCCGACCGAGCTCTGGCCGCTGTGGTGCGTGAATTTGATTTGCCGCTTGAACTGGT
>JANOWB010000491.1:0-2625 GCA_031417695.1 Polaromonas sp. | reverse complement strand
CACGCGGTTGGTGAAGTCGACTGGCAGTGCCTCGCCAGCGGCCAGCAGGGTTTGAATGCGCTTGTGTGCAGCGTCGCGGCCGGTCAGCATTTTGCCGCTTAGCAGCAGGGTGTCGCCCGGTTTCCAGCTGGCGACTTCGGCTTTGGTCAGCGTGTTCAGGTTCACGGCTTTGCTTTTGACGTAATCGGGCGTCCAGTTCACGTCTGGCCAGGTGTCGAGTGGTGGTGGCGTCAGGTACACCGGGCCGCTGCCATCCATCACGAAATGCGCATGGCGGGTGGCTGCGCAGTTGGGGATCATCGCCACCGGCTTGCCTGCGGCGTGGGTCGGGTACGTATTGATTTTGACGTCTAGCACGGTCGTCAAACCGCCCAAGCCTTGCGCGCCTATGCCTAGGGCGTTGACCTTCTCGTACAGCTCAATGCGCAGCGCTTCAACCTTGGTCAGCGCTGCGCCTGACTTGGCCTTAGCTTGTAACTCGTACATGTCCAGGTCTTCCATCAGGCTTTCCTTGGCCAGCAGCATCGCTTTTTCAGCTGTGCCGCCAATGCCTATGCCCAGCATGCCGGGTGGGCACCAGCCTGCGCCCATGGTGGGCACAGTTTTTAGCACCCAATCAACAATGGAGTCGCCGGGGTTCAGCATGGCCAGCTTGCTTTTGTTCTCACTGCCGCCGCCTTTGGCCGCTACGGTCACTTCTACCGTGTTACCAGTGACAAGTTCAGTGAATATTACGGCGGGCGTGTTGTCTTTGGTGTTCTTGCGGTCGAATTGTGGGTCAGCTACAACTGACGCACGCAGGGTGTTGTCAGGGTGGTTGTAGCCGCGCCGCACGCCTTCGTTGACAGCGTCGTCAACGGATCCGGTAAAGCCTTCCCAACGCACGTCCATGCCAATTTTTAAAAACACATTGACGATGCCGGTGTCCTGGCAAATCGGCCGCTGGCCGGTGGCGCTCATTTTGCTATTGGTCAAAATTTGCGCAATCGCGTCTTTGGCAGCCGGGCTTTGCTCGGCCTCGTAGGCGCGCGCCAGGTGGGCAATATAGTCTGTCGGGTGGTAGTAGCTGATGTATTGAAGGGCAGCGGCGATGGACTCGATCAGGTCGGCCTGTTTGATGATTGTCATAGGTGGGGATTCGTGAGATAAGGAGGTGGTCAATACAGCCCGCTATTTTGACAGGTAAGCACCATGATCCACACCCGCCTTGAACACGACACCTTTGGCCCGATATCGGTGCCGTTCGATAAATTGTGGGGCGCGCAAACTCAGCGGTCGCTGCAAAACTTTGATATTTCGGGTGAGCGGATGCCGCGTGAAATCATTCGGGCGCTAGCGCAAATCAAGCGGTCATCGAGCATCGTCAACCACGCGCTCGGCTTGCAAAGCGAAGTCATTAGCAATGCGATTGTGGCCGCGGCTGATGAGGTGATTACCGGGCAGCATGCCGATGAATTCCCGCTGGTGGTGTGGCAAACCGGCTCGGGCACGCAAACCAATATGAACGTGAACGAAGTGCTGGCCAACCGGGCGAGTGAACTGTTGGGTGGGCCGCGCGGGGAAGGGCGTTTGGTGCACCCGAACGACGATGTCAACCGCAGCCAGTCATCGAACGATGTGTTTCCCACGGCTATGCACATTGCGGCTGTTGTTGGTATCAGTGAACAGCTGCTGCCCTCCATTGAAAAGCTGCGCACCACGCTGGCGCGCAAGTCCAAAGAGTTTGACAGTATTGTGAAAATTGGTCGCACGCATTTGCAAGACGCCACGCCGCTCACGCTGGGGCAGGAGTTTTCCGGCTACGTGGCGCAGCTGGAGCACGGTGAGCGGCATCTGCACGCCGCTTTACCCCACCTGTATGAGCTGGCGCTTGGCGGCACGGCAGTGGGTACTGGCCTGAATGCGCCAAAAGGCTACGCAATTGCGGTGGCCGCCGAGATTGCTGATTTAACGGCCTTGCCATTCGTGACCGCGCCCAACAAGTTTGAAGCGCTGGCCTCGTGTGACGCGCTGGTGCACGCCCATGGCGCGCTGAAAACGCTCGCCGTCAGTGCGATGAAAATTGCCAACGACATTCGCTGGCTGGCCAGCGGGCCACGCAGCGGCATCGGCGAGTTAAGCCTGCCCGAGAACGAGCCCGGCTCGTCCATCATGCCGGGCAAGGTCAACCCGACGCAAAGCGAAGCGCTGACCATGCTGTGCGCGCAGGTGTTTGGCAACGATGTGGCGATTAATTTTGGCGGCGCGTCAGGCAACTTTGAGCTCAATGTTTTCAGGCCGATGATTGCGCATAACTTTTTGCAGAGTGTGCGGCTGCTATCTGATGGGCTAACCAGCTTCAACGACCACTGCGCGGTTGGCATTGAGCCGAATCGCGCGCGCATTGCGGAATTGGTGGCGGGCTCACTCATGCTGGTGACGGCGCTCAACCCGCACATTGGTTACGACAAAGCCGCCTTTATCGCCAAAAAAGCGCACAAGGAGGGCAGTAGCTTGCGTGCTGCGGCTATTGCTTCAGGTCACGTGACGGGTGAGCAGTTTGATGCCTGGGTGATACCCGCACGGATGACCCACCCATAAAACGGCTTGAAGCGTCAGTGCTTTTGCGCCGCAATGCTCCCAGAC
>JANOWB010000490.1:0-1521 GCA_031417695.1 Polaromonas sp. | reverse complement strand
CTTGCCGCGCGCTACGTCAATGCGGGCCAGCGCTTCGAGCAAGTCGGGGTAAATACTTTGCGCTCTGGGCGTGGGCGTCATGCCCTCAGCGGTTCGCACAAACAAACGGTCGTCAAAATGCTGGCGCAGCTTGTTCAGCGTAATGCTGGCGCTGGCTTGCTCCATACCCAGCAGAGCAGCGGCGCGGCTCACGCTTTGGGTCTTGTAGATGTGAACGAAGACGTCGAGCCAATCCAGATTCAGTTTTGCCATAGGCGCAGTATAGGAAAACAATATAGTGCAAATTGCTTTGTGAGTCTTGATGCAATAAAGCTCCAGTGCGATAGTCTGCTGATAACTTAGGGTTGCTATGCAATTTCACTTAAACGGATTCAGAACAGGCGACCCCAGCCTGCTGGATGCTGCGGTTTCTGCGCACACCCAGGGCATGGCACTACCCGCAGAGGCCGATGTATTGATCGTTGGCTGCGGCCCGGCTGGCCTGACGCTGGCTACGCAATTAGCGGCTTTCCCAGACATTCGCACCGTAATCGTCGAGCAAAAGCCGGGGCCACTGCAATCGGGTCAAGCCGACGGCGTGGCCTGCCGCACGATGGAGATGTTTGAGGCTTTTGGTTTTGCCCACAAGGTGCTTGAAGAAGCTTATTGGGTCAATGAAACCACCTTCTGGAAACCGAGTCAGGCACAGCCCAGCCGCATCGTGCGCAGCGGCCGTGTGCCGGATGTGGAAGAGGGTTTGTCGCACATGCCGCACGTGATTTTGAACCAGGCGCGGGTGCATGACTTTTATCTGGAAAAGATGGAAAAGTCAGCTGCCCGACTAGTGCCGCACTACAGCCGCCGCTTGGCCAGCTTGGTGCGTGACGCAGACGACTCCAATCCTTTCCCCGTGGCGGTGCAATTCGAGCGTCAAGACAATGGTGTTGCGCACAAAGGCGAGCTGGAAACCATCCGTGCCAAGTACGTCGTCGGCTGCGACGGTGCACGCAGCGGTGTGCGCCAGGCAATGGGCTTGTCGCTCAAAGGCGAGTCAGCCAACCACGCCTGGGGCGTGATGGACGTATTGGTCAACACTGATTTCCCCGACATTCGTTTCAAGTCGCTGATTCAATCAGCCAGCCAGGGCAGCTTGCTCATCATTCCGCGTGAAGGCGGCTACATGGTGCGTGTGTATGTAGAGATGGAAAAGCTGGCCGAGAACGAGCGCGTGGCTGGGCGCAACATCACCCTTGAGCAATTGATTGCCGCTGCGCAACGCATTTTTGCACCCTACACCTTTGACGTGAAAGAAGTGCCGTGGTGGTCGGTGTATGAAATTGGTCAGCGCCTGTGTGATCGGTTTGACGACCTGCAGCCTGACGAGGTGGCCGCCCGCCTGCCGCAGATCTTCATCGCTGGCGATGCCTGCCACACCCACAGCCCCAAAGCCGGGCAGGGCATGAATGTGTCGATGCAAGACGCCTTCAACATCGGCTGGAAGCTGGCGGCCGTGCTGCACCGCCGCAGCCCGGCCAGCTTGCT
>JANOWB010000489.1:0-4389 GCA_031417695.1 Polaromonas sp. | reverse complement strand
TGGCAATGGCTTGCAAGATCGTGTCAGCAGCTACCCAATAGGTGCCGGCGATGGGGAAGTTCCATTTAAAGACTGAGCCGTCAGCGCTTTCGCTGCGGCCGTAGCCAACAGTCACAACGGGTACTTTGTCTGCAGGGGCTTTTTCAGTGATGGCAAACGTCGCACCAGTTGACAGCGGCTGCACAAAACTGGCGCCGCCGTTTTTGCCCTTCAGGCGCTCATAGCATTCCACGCTGCGGGCGGTGTCGTAGCCAGTTTCGCACTCTTCAAATAAGATCTTCACGTTGTTGATGCCGCCGCGTGCGTTGACCAATTTGAGGTAGTCCACGAAGCCGTTGGCCCAGGGCGCACCGTTAGGGGCATAAGCGCCAGTGCGGTAAGACAGCACAGGTATGTACTGCTCTTTGGCTTGCGCATAGGCAGTGGTTGCCACCAGCGACGATGCGCCGGCAGCCAAGGCGGCAATCGCCAAAATCACATTACGAACTTTCATAGTTGTCTCCAAAAAGTTAAGAAAAACAGAACACCAGAAAAACCGACACAAAAACGCTCTTAAAAATCTAGTGGGGAAAAGGCCAGAGCCTTAACTTTTGCTTGCCGACCGCCCACAGCTTGGCCAAGCCATGCGGTTCCACAATCAAAAACCAAACAATCAGCGCACCAAAAATCATCAGCTCAGCATGCGCGATTCCCGCTGTTGAAATTTGAAGTCCGACCCATCCAGCCAACACTGGCAACATGATGTTCAAGGCAATCGGCAGCATGGTGATGAAAGCCGCACCCAAAAAGCCGCCCAAGATTGAACCCATGCCGCCAATGATCACCATGAAGAGCAACCGAAACGATTGGTCTACTGAAAACGCTGCTGGCTCCCATGCACCCAGGTATACAAAGCCCCACAGCGCACCAGACATACCGATGATGAACGAGCTGACGGCAAACGCACTGAGCTTGGCGTACATCGGTCGAATGCCAATGACGGATGCGGCAACGTCCATGTCGCGGATGGCCATCCATTCGCGACCAATTGCGCCGCGCACCAGGTTTTTAGCTAGCAAGGCAACCACCACCAAAATCGCCAGGCAAAAAATGTACTTGCTGGTGGCACTTTCAATGGGCATGCCGAACACCTGCAGGTTAGACACCGACACAGAACCCGATGGCGAGTCATTGGTGAACCACTTGATGCGCAAAAACATCCAGTCTGAAAAGAACTGCGCTGCCAGCGTCGTTACGGCTAAGTAAAGGCCTTTAACGCGCAAGCTGGGCAGGCCAAACAAAATACCAAACAACATGGCACACACGCCGCCCAAAATGATGGTGGGAATCAGCGGCATGCCTGGTATGCGCACAAAAAAGTTGTAAGCACCGTAGGCACCGACGGCCATGAATGCGCCTGAACCCAGCGAAATTTGCCCGCAGTAACCGACCAGAATATTCACACCCAGGGCTGCAAGCGAAATGATTAAAAACGGAATCAAAATCGCGCGAAACAAATAGTCGCTGGCCAGCATGGGCACCACGGCAAAAGCAAATATCAAAAACAAACCGACCGCTATCCGGTCTTGCAGAATGGGGAAGATCTGACTGTCAGACCGATAGGTGGTTTTGAATTGACCGTTTTCTCTGTAAATCATGTTGTTCTCTTAGACGCGGTCAATGATCTTCTCGCCAAATAGCCCTTGAGGTCTAAATAACAAAAATCCAAGTGCAAGCACATACGCAAACCAAATCTCAATACCGCCGCCCACGTAAGGCCCGATAAACACTTCGGCCAGCTTTTCGCCCACGCCCAAAATCAGTCCGCCCACAATCGCACCGGGCACAGAAGTCAGGCCGCCCAAAATCACCAGAGGCAAGGCTTTAAGTGCCAATACAGACAATGAAAACTGCACACCCAGCTTGCTGCCCCAAATCACGCCTGCCACCAGCGCCACGAAGCCAGCGACTGACCACACAATCACCCAGATGCGGTTGAGCGGGATGCCAATCGACTGCGCAGCCTGGTGGTCGTCGGCTACAGCTCGCAACGCGCGGCCTGTTTTCGTGAACTGAAAAAACGCCGCCAAACTGGCAACCAACGCGGTGGCAATGACAGCCGCAACCAGGTCTTCTTTGTTAACCAGCAAGCCGCCGGGGAAAACACCCTCCAGCAAAAACATCGGGTCCTTCGGCATGCCCACGTCAATCTTGTAAATGCTGGAGCCAAAAATGCTTTGGCCTAGCCCGTCCAAAAAGTAGGAGATACCCAGCGTGGCCATTAGCAGCGCCACACCTTCCTGATTGACGAGTTTCCCAAGAACGAATTTCTCAATCAGCCAAGCCACTGCCACCATGAAGACCAAAGCAATAGCAAACGCCATCAGGTTGACAAGAATTTTTGATTCCAACCCCGTCCATTTAGGAATCCACTCAGAAAAACGTGCCATCGCCAACGCGGCAAACAGCACCATCGCACCCTGAGCAAAGTTGAAAACACCTGATGCTTTGTAGATCAATACAAAGCCCAGCGCGACCAGTGAATACAGCATGCCGGACATCAGTCCGCTGATAATTGTTTCTAGTACGGGACCCATGATTTTCCTTAATGACTCGTGCCGAGGTAGGCACTGATCACATCTTTGTTGTTACGTACTTCATCGGGCGTGCCGTCGCCAATTTTTTTGCCGTAGTCCAGCACCACCACTCGGTCTGAGATGTCCATCACCACGCCCATGTCGTGCTCAATCAGCACCACCGTTGTGCCAAATTCATCGTTCACGTCCAGCACAAAGCGGCACATGTCCTGCTTTTCTTCGACGTTCATGCCGGCCATCGGTTCGTCCAGCAGCAGCACTTGTGGCTCCATGGCCAGCGCGCGGCCCAGGTCAACACGCTTTTGTAAGCCATAGGGCAACTGGCCGACGGGGGTTTTACGGTAGGCTTGAATCTCTAAAAAGTCGATTATTTTTTCAACCGCTTCACGGTGCATGATCTCTTCTTTTTCAGCCGGGCCAATACGCAGGGCCTGCAACAAGATATTGCTTTTGATTTTCAGGTTGCGACCCGACATGATGTTGTCCAGCACGCTCATGCCTTTGAACAGCGCTAGGTTTTGAAAGGTGCGCGCCACACCCATCACTGCCACCTGGTGGCTGTTCATGTGCTTGAAGGTTTGACCACGAAAAGTGATTGAGCCTTGCTGCGGCTGGTACACGCCGTTGATACAGTTCAGCATTGAGCTTTTACCTGCACCGTTCGGGCCAATGATGGCGCGTATTTCATGTTCTTTGACGTTGAACGAAATGTCTTGCAGCGCTTTGACACCACCAAACGCCAGCGAAATGTTTTGCACGTCAAGGATGACGTCGCCGATCTTTTTACTCATGCTGCTGCTTTCACCGCTGCAAAGGTTTTGCAGTCGCCAATTTTCAATGTTGCACTCACACTGCCGCTGCGGCCGTCTTCAAACTTCACTACGGTCTCAATGAACTGCTCAGTCTTGCCGCTGTACAGCGCGTCAATCAGCGGCTGGTATTTGTCGCCAATAAAACCGCGCCGTACTTTGTTGGTTCGTGTCAGTTCGCCATCGTCTGCATCCAGCTCTTTGTGCAAAATCAAAAAGCGGCTGACTTGTGAGCCCGCTAGCAGCGTGTCAACGCTTAAATCTGCGTTGACTTTTTCAACGCATTCTTTAATCAGTTGGTACACCTCTGGCTTTTGCGCCAGGTCGGTGTAGCCTGCGTAGGGCAGATTGCGGCGCTCGGCCCAGTTGCCAACCGCGTCAAAGTCGATGTTGATGAACACGCAGGCCTGATCCCGGCCATCGCCGTAGGCAACTACTTCTTTAATGTGCGAGAAAAACTTGAGTTTGTTTTCAACATACTTGGGCGCAAACATAGCGCCATCGTTCGCACCACCTTTGATGCGGCCCACGTCTTTCACGCGGTCAATGATTTTGAGGTGACCCTGTGCGTCGATAAAACCTGCATCGCTGGTGTGGTACCAACCGTCGGCCGTTAAAACTTCAGCCGTGGCCGTCGGGTTTTTGTAGTATTCCTTTAGCAGGCCAGCTGACTTGACCATGATTTCGCCATTGGCAGCCACCTTGATTTGCACGCCCGCAATCGGCACGCCCACGGTGTCGGCACGTGCTTCGTTGTCGGGCTGCAGGCACACAAAAACGGCTGTTTCGGTTGAGCCGTACAGCTGCTTCAAATTAATACCAATAGAGCGGTAAAACGTGAACAGGTCTGGCCCAATCGCCTCGCCCGCCGTGTAAGCAACGCGAACGCGACTAAAGCCCAGTGTGTTGCGAAGCGGGCCGTACACGAGCACATTGCCCATCCAATACAACGCAGATTGCACGGCGCCAATCGGTTTGCCGTCCATGCGGTCTGGGCCCACACG
>JANOWB010000488.1:0-14222 GCA_031417695.1 Polaromonas sp. | reverse complement strand
GGTGGAGCCCAAGGCGTAGGCTGACTCTTTTAAAAGCGGCGGCGTGACTTCAAACACGTCACGCATCACTGATGCAATGAACGGGATGATCATGATCGCAAGAATAATTCCGGCCGACAAAATGCCAATGCCAACCGGTGGTCCCGAAAAAAGCGCCCCCAAGTACGGAGTACTGCCAAACGCCGACTGGAGCGGCTGCTGGACATAGGTCGCGAGGATTGGGCCAAAAACCAGCAGGCCCCACATACCGTAAACAATGGAGGGCACTGCAGCCAGCAACTCGATCGCGGTGCCTAACGGCCGCTTAAGCCACGAAGGTGATAGCTCCGTCAAAAACAACGCAATGCCAAAGCTCACGGGGATGGCTATCAACAACGCGATAAACGACGTGGCTATCGTGCCGTAGATCATGACGAGACCGCCGTACTCGTCCTTGACGGGATCCCAAACACTGCTGGTTAAAAAACCAAGGCCGTATTTGGTAATCGCTGGCCACGCTCCGTAGATCAGCGAAACCAGAATTCCAATCAGCAACCCCAAAGTCAGCAGCGCAGCGCCTTTAGCCATCCATCCAAAAATCCGATCAGGCATAGAGCTTTGTCGTCTCGGATTAGGCGGTGGCGGATTGGTCATGATGCGTTGGCTTTTTTGAGCATGACCAGAATACGGCGCATGATTGGCAGGAAGTGTAGATGACACGGGCAAGATTCCTGTTGGGTATTGCTTGGGAAAACGTCAGCGGCTACTTGAACGCAATCGGCTTGCCAGACGCGTCTTTGATTTCAGCCCAAGACTTTTCAATTGCAACTTTTACGTTGGCTGGCATAGGGACGTAATCGAGCTCGTCTGCCGTTTTATCGCCGCCTTTGTAAGCCCATTCAAAAAACTTCAAAACAGCCGCTGCCTGAGCTGGTTTTTCTTGAACCTTTTGCATCAAGATAAACGTGGCGCCAGTTAGCGGCCAAGCATCTTTGCCTGGCTGCTCGGTCAAAATCTGGAAGAAGCTTTTTGTCCAGTCAGCGCCAACTGCTGCCGCCTTGAAAGCCGAGTCGTCTGGCGATACAAAGTTGCCAGCCGCATTGCGTACCTGCGCGAATGCCATTTTGTTTTGCTTGACATATGAGTACTCAACATAGCCAATTGAGTTTGGCAAGCGACCGACGAATGCTGCTACACCTTCGTTGCCCTTACCGCCCGCGCCCACTGGCCAGTTCACAGCGGTACCTTCGCCGACCTTAGTTTTCCATTCGGCGTTCACTTTGCTCAAGTAATTGGTAAAGATAAAGGTCGTTCCCGAGCCGTCTGCACGGCGAACCGGTGCAATCGCAGTGTCCGGTAATGTCAATGTGGGGTTCAAGGCTTTGATGGCAGGGTCGGTCCACTTGGTTACTTTGCCTAGAAAAATATCGCCCAGTAACTGGCCGCTTAATTTGAGCTGGCCCGGCGCGATGCCCTTGATGTTCACCACAGGCACCACACCGCCAATCACGGTGGGGAACTGAACCAAGCCTTTTTTCGCCAACTCGTCGTCCTTCAGCGGCGCGTCAGAGGCACCAAAGTCAACGGTTTTAGCTTCAATTTGACGTAAGCCAGCGCCCGAACCGACTGACTGATAGTTGATTTTTATCGATGTCGCCTTGTTGTAGTCAGCCGCCCATTTCGAATATAACGGGGCGGGAAAACTCGCACCGGCGCCAGTCACAGTTTGCGCAAAAGAAAATCCTGGCAACGCTAAAACCAGCGAACTTGCACCTGCTAACAACGAAAATTTCAGTCCTGACGTCATAACAATACTCCTTGGGTTAATTTTACTTCTGGGCTAACTGTAAGAACCTCATGTGACAAAGTCGTGACACACACCCAAACCACTCGACAGTTACCTAAAACAAGTACGCAACGTCCTGCGTCACATGAACGTCAAATTTCTGTCACAGCTTTGTCACGGATTTCTCCTACGCTTCAGCTTGTTTTAACCAAAGGAAATTTCAATGCTTAATTTTTACGCAAGCCGCAGATTTTTACTGCTCACCGCCTCTATCGCAGCTCTATCCGGTTGCGCCACGGTCAGCACCCCCGTGTCAGTTGCAGATACCTTGGCTGCAACGCCCGAACTGAGCACGCTTAGTGGTTTGGTTGCCAAAGCCGGCTTGGGCGACACGTTGAAGGGAGCAGGGCCTTTCACCGTGTTTGCACCTAACAACGCAGCTTTCGCGAAAGTCGCTGCCAAGACGATGGAAGAACTGGCAAACGACCCTGCGAAACTCAAAGCAGTGCTGACCTATCACGTGATCCCGGCCAAAGTGATGGCAGCCGACGTCAAAACCAACAGCAACGTCAAAACCGTTAACGGCGCTAACGTGGGCGTGTCAAAGGCGGGGGAATTTGTGACCGTTGAAGACGGCATGGTGCAAAAGGCTGATTTAACAGCGACCAACGGCGTTATTCACATCATCGACAGCGTCTTGATTCCACCGGCCGCACCACGTTAAATCTTTAAATAGCGCAGGCAGGGTTAGTTGCTGACAGCCCTTCCCTTTTTGCACCGCGACACCGACCCACTGGCGCCAACTGCCAACGACTTCTGGCCCAATCTGGACGCGTGAAGCGGTGTAAAGGGGAAAATCAGGCAGTAAATAACAGACATTTAGGCCATTTAGCCAATAAATACGAGCGCGAGCAGCTTCTAAATATGTAGCAAAACAAGGCCGCTCTCTGCACTTCCGTTTATATTGTTTTGCCGGGCAACGCCGTTTTTTTGTGGCGCAGTGCCGCTACACCAAGCCCTGAAGCGATAAACTTCAGTATGCAAAATGGAACTCTGTTGGCGGCTGTGGATTTGGGCTCGAACAGTTTTCGCCTGGAAATCGGCCGGTTTGATCGGGGCCAAATCAACCGCACGGAATATCTAAAAGAAACCGTACGCCAGGGTAATGGCCTGGATGCCGAAAGAAACCTGACGCAAGACGCCATGCAGCGCGGCTGGGATTGCTTGGCCCGTTTCGGAGAAAGACTGGCCGGCTTCAAAAAAACCCAGGTCAGAGCTGTGGCCACTCAAACTCTGCGGGAGGCTCGCAACCGAGACGAGTTTTTAGTCAAGGCGCATAAGATTTTGGGGTTTCCCATCGATGTTATTCCCGGCCGGGAAGAAGCCAGGCTGATCTACCAAGGCGTGGCACACATGCTGCCCCAATCCGTTGAGCGCCGTTTGGTGGTGGACATCGGTGGTCGGTCAACAGAGATGATTGTTGGCAAAGGTCTGGAAGCGCTCACCATGGAGTCTTACCGCGTCGGCAGCGTAGCTTGGTCGATGAAGTATTTCCCCGAGGGGCAGTTCAACCTGCGCGCGTTTAAAACCGCCGAAGTAGCCGCCAAAGCCGTACTAGACGAAGCAGTCAATACCTACCAAGCGGGCACGTGGGACGTAGCGTACGGTTCATCTGGCACGATTGGCGCTGTCGGCGACGTGCTGGTTGCCGGCGGCTGGCCGCCAGGTGTGGTCAGTCAAGCCGGGCTAGACTGGCTGCTGGACCGCTTGGTCAAAGCGCAAAGCGCAGATCGCCTGAAAATTGAAGGCATGAAGGAAGACCGCCGGGCCGTGATTGGCGGCGGTGTTAGCGTGCTTCGTGCAGTTTTTGATTTACTCGGTATTGAACAAATGCAAACCGCACTTGGCGCGCTGCGCCACGGTGTGCTGTATGACCTGATCGACCGTGAGCAGGATGAAACTGATTTGCGCTCAACCAGCGTTGCTCGCCTTGCTGCCCGTTTTGATGTCGACAAAGCACAGGCCGAGCGGGTGAGCCGGGTCGCTCGCCAATTGTTTTTGACGGTTAGCAGCCGCTTGAATTTCGCTGATTCAGACCGGCGTCTTCGCAAGCTTCAGTGGGCCGGACACCTGCACGAAATCGGCAGCCAGATATCCCACAGCGACTACCACAAGCATGGCGCGTACATTCTTGACAACGCCGATGCAGCTGGGTTCGCGCAGCCAGAGTTGCACCGCCTTAGTCTGCTGGTGCTGGGGCACCGAGGCAAGTTGCGCAAGCTAGACGCTGACTTTGAAGACCAACCCTTCATGGTGCAGCTGCTGTGTCTTCGCATCGCCGTTATTTTATGCCATGCCAGGCGAACGCCTGATCTGGACGGGCTAACGCTTGCGGCAAATTCAGAGACGTCCAAAGAGTTTTCACTCAGTTGTCGTCAGGGCTGGACTGAGGCCTATCCGCAATCCGCGCATTTGCTAAGAGAAGAGATACTGGCGTGGCAAAAAACGCCCTGGACACTCACTTTTACAAGCGCATGAGCTAAAGAACCTCAGGCGACTGCACCGTGACAATCACGGTTTGACTCAGGCCCTCACGCTGCCGATTACGCAGCCACCACAGTGCGCCCTTTTTAACCGCACATTCGCTTTCTTTCAGCCCCAAAAGTTGCGCAATCGTTTGCCCTAGCGTGGGTTGGTGACCTATCACCAACACCGGGTACTTGTTAAGCGGCCATTGCGCAAGTTCTAGCAACTGGGCAACGGTAGCGCCAGGCGCCAACTCAGCCCGCACTTTGTATTTACGCCCCAGTGCCAAGGCAGTTTGCTCGCAGCGCCTGGCTGGGCTAACCCAAATCCTCGTGCCTTCAGGCAACTGCCTGTCTAGCCATGCGGCCATGCGCAGGGCCTGCTTTTCGCCGCGTGGAGTCAGCGAGCGATCCATATCCAGCAGCGCTTGAGCCTCATCCAGGCTGCCATCTTCTGCCTCCGCATGTCGCCACAAGATCAGGTCCATACAACCGTTTGCCTGTTGATGCTATTTTTTAACCTGTGCAGCAAGCGCATAGCGCGCCGCTAAGGCAGCCTGCGCGCTATAGCCTTTGCAGTGAAGGCCGGCTTTGACTCGCGCGTAGTGGCCATCGCTTTGCAAGTCCCATGCGTCTACGCCGTCATGCAAGTACGCCACCAAGCATTCGTCAATGATGCGCTGGCGAATCTTTTTGTCAGTGACTGGCCATGCCAGTTCGATGCGCCGCAGCATGTTGCGGTTCATCCAGTCGGCGCTTGACAATTGAAGTGTTTCTTCGCTGCCGCTGCGAAAGTAAAACACCCGCGAATGCTCTAAAAAACGCCCAATCACCGACCGCACGCGAATGTTGTCGGTGATGCCCGGCACTTGCGCAGGCAGCATGCAAGCGCCTCGCACAATGAGATCAATTTTCACGCCGCACTGGCCCGCTTTCACCAACGAGAGCATCAAAGCTTCGTCAGTCAACGCATTCATTTTGGCTACGATGCGGGTGTCTTTTCCAGAGCGTGCTGCCAGCCCCAGCGCGTCTATTTTCTCAATCAGCTTGCGCTGCAATTGAAACGGCGCCATCAGCAAGTGATGCAACTTGGGCAACTTGCTTTGGCTGGCCAAGTGAACGAATACGTTGTCCATGTCCAGCGTCAACAGTGGCTCGGCTGTCAGGTAGCTGACGTCGGTGTACAAACGCGCAGTGCGAGGGTTGTAGTTGCCAGTAGACAAATGCCCGTAGCGCACCAGCTGGCGTCCTTCACGGCGGGTAACCAGCAGCATTTTTGCGTGGGTTTTAAGGCCGACCACGCCGTACACCACCTGCGCACCAATCGACTCCAGCATCTCGGCCCAGTTAATGTTCGCTTCTTCATCAAAACGCGCCTTCAATTCCACCACTACGGTAACTTCTTTGCCGCGCCGCACTGCTTCTCGCAAAAGCAGCATCAACTCTGAATCAGTGCCCGTGCGGTAAATGGTTTGTTTGATGGCCAGTACCTGCGGGTCATTCACGGCTTCACGCAAAAAAGCCAGCACGCCGTCAAAGCTCTCAAACGGCTGGTGGATGGACACATCACCTTGTTTGAGCCGTTCAAAAAAAGATTGCCCCTGCACCAGCTGCGTTGGGTAGCAAGCGTTGTAAGTTGGAAATAGGAGCTTTGGGTCGTTGACCAGGTCCACAATCTGCGTTAGCCGCACCAGGTTAACCGGGCCATGTACGCGGTACAAAGCCAGCTCGGGCAGGTTAAATTGTTTAAGTAAAAACGAAGACAAATACTCCGAGCAACCGGCTGACACTTCCAGCCGCACGGCTTGCCCATAATGGCGCTGCTCAAGCCCCTGGCGCAGCGCGGTGCGCAGGTTCTGCACGTCGTCTTCATCCACCGCGAGGTCAGAGTGCCGCGTAACGCGGAACTGAGAAAACTGCCCTACCGCCCGACCCGGAAAGAGCTCTGCCAGGTGCGCTCTGATCACACTCGATAGCGAGACATAAAAAGAGTTTTTGCCGGCGTGGCGGCTTGGCATGTGAATAAAGCGCGGCAAAACCCGTGGCACTTTGACAATAGCGATGTCGTTCTCGCGGCCAAATGCGTCGAGTCCGCTCAAGCGAACAATAAAGTTCAGCGACTTGTTCGCAACTTGCGGAAACGGATGCGAAGGGTCAAGCCCGACGGGTATGAGCAAAGGCCGAACTTCTTTTTCAAAATACGCTTTAACCCAACGCCGTTGAGCGGCGTTTCGCTCGCCATGCGACACGATACGGATGCCCTGCTTAGCAAACTCCGGCAACAAGTCATCGTTGTACAGCGAGTATTGTCGAGCCACCATGTCGTGCGCTGCGCCCGACAGGGTAATAAAGGACTCTTGGGTGTACAAGCCTTTATGCTCGTTGGCTTGGGCAGCAGTCAGATGCGGGGCTGCCCTAACCTCAAAAAACTCGTCGAGATTGGACGAAACAATACACAGGTAACGCAGCCGCTCGAGCAATGGAACATCAGGGCGCTTCGCCCAGTCTAAAACCCGCTCATTGAAAGCAAGAATACTGTGGTCCCGGTCTAGAAACGGGACTGATGTTGGGGAGAGTGGTGAGCTTGAGATAGACAAGTAAGTTGCAACAATCTATGTTGTTCTGTTTAAAAAATAGCAAATTGGTATTTAAAAATCTACCCACAGTGTTTACAAATTTGATGACAGTGGTGTGACAACCGCTTTTATTGAGGCTGAACCCAAAGTAATAGTCGCCTGCCCAGGCACAAGAAAGCTCTCAAACAACTGCGCTGCGTTCGTCCAGCTGAAGTCTAACGAACGCAGCCGAGCCTCGTGACGTGGGGTGGCCAGCGCTTGGTACGTGGCCTGCTGCAAATCAGCTTGCAGCACGCCTCCAAAATAAGCACCATCGTCTGCGCCGCCTGCCTTACAAAGCACTTCCAACGGGCCGTCAACCGGATATGCGGCCACTGGCGTGCCGGTAGCCATTGCTTCCAGCATCACCAGCCCAAACGTTTCTGATCTGCTGGGAAACACAAAGACGTCGGCAGTTGCATAAACTTTCGCCAGCTCAGCCCGCGACAACACTCCCATCCAGATTACATGTGGATAGCGCTGCTTGAGAGCCGCTTCGAGCGGGCCGACGCCGCACACCACCTTGCTTCCCGGTATGTCTAGCGCCAAAAAAGCTTCGATGTTTTTTTCATAGGACACCCGACCGACAAACAGAGAGACGGGCCGCACAAGGGTGCCAAGGGGTGGATATAGGCGAGGTTGTGACTGATAGGCAAACAGCTCGGTGTCCACACCGTGAGTCCAGCCGCGCAAGTTTTTGAATCCCCGCTGCGCCAGCATACGCAACACTCCTTGAGTGGGCACCATCACCCCAGACGATGACTTGTGAAAGTACCTGAACAGCGCGTAACCCCACGACAAAGGAATTTTTAGAGCCGCATGCAAGATTTCAGGGAATTTGGTGTGAAAAGCGGTGGTGAACCTCAAACCCCGCTTCAGACAGTAACGCCGTGCAGCCCAGCCCAGAGGCCCCTCCGTGGCGATATGAATTGCATCGGGTGCAAATTCATCTAACTTTTCGGCCAGCACACGCTTGGGCGCAACAGCCAGATCAATGCCTGCATAGCCAGGGCAGGGTCGGGTTTTAAACAAGCCGGGGTGAGTCACCTCAACAGTGTGCCCCAGAGAAGTTAGCTCGCGCACCAGCTCAACCAATGTGGTGACCACGCCGTTGACTTGGGGCTGCCACGCGTCTGTGATCAATGCAATTTTCATGGTTAATGCAGCAAGTTATTGCGTTATCTCGATTTGATCAAACGACAACCGGGTTGCCGACCTTATCGCGACTTTGCGTCTCATGCGCAGCAGCCCAGTGCAGCAGTTCAAGCGTTCCATCAAAGTGCTCCACCAGGGCAGTGCGGCTTTCAACCCAGTCGCCATCATTGCAATACAGCACGCCGTCAATGTCACGCATCTCGGCGCGGTGAATATGGCCGCACACCACGCCTTGGTGGCCGCGGCGGCGCGCCTCGTTGGCTACAGCCACTTCAAAGTCGGTCACATAGTTCAGCGCGCTTTTGACTTTGTGCTTCAAGTACGCTGAAAGCGACCAATACGGCAGCCCCATACGGGCACGCAGACTATTCAAGTAGCGATTGAGCTTGAGCGTGAACTCATATAAGTTGTCACCCACAATGGCCAGCCACTTGGCGCACTGCACCACTGCATCAAAGTAATCGCCGTGAATAACCCATAGCCGCCGGCCGTCAGCGGTGATGTGTACGGCTTCTTCCATGACTTCAATGTCGCCAAAGCGGTGGCCGATAAATTGACGCGCAAACTCATCATGGTTACCCGGTATAAATACAACGCGACATCCCTTGCGGGCACGCTTAAGCAGCTTTTGAACCACGTCGTTATGGGCTTGCGGCCAATACCATTTACGGCGTAGCTGCCAGCCGTCGACAATATCGCCCACCAGATAAAGGTTGTCGCTGGGGTGAGCTTTCAAAAAGTCAAGTAGCGCCGCAGCTTGGCAACCAGGAGTACCCAAGTGCAAGTCCGATATGAATATGGTGCGAAAACGCTTTCGCAGCGATTCATCATCGGTGTCTGTCTGCTCTTGCAGGTTTGCATCATTTGTTACCCCGATCGACCCAAAAGCGTCAAACAGGGTGCGCATCACGGTGCAGCAGCTAGCGCGCTTGGCTGCGCCGTGAAATGCTTCAGGTAGCGGGGAGGCAAATCTGCAATACGCATCATCATTGGCAAATCTGCCGAATTGAAGTCAGGGTCCCAAGCAGGTGCGCCCAGCACCTTGGCTCCCAAACGCAAATAACCGCGAATCAGCGCCGGTGGATCAATGTTCAGCGAACCATCGAGCTTGTCGACCGGCAGGGCAAGGCGCGGGGTGACGTGATATTCAATGGGGGCGAGATGGGTTTGTTTGACCTGCCGCCAGATGCTGGCCGCTGCCTGGCCGCTGGTCGTGCCACTGGTCTGCATAGGGATACTTGCGCAGCCGATCATGGTGTCGAGCTGGTTGCGCGCCATGAACTCGGCCAGTGCACCCCACAACGCCAAAATCACGCCGCCTGAGCGGTGATCAATATGCACGCAGCTTCGGCCGAGCTCGACCATACGCGCTCGCAACGACCTGAGCCGCGTCAGGTCAAACTCGGTGTCGCTGTAGGTACTGCCTGCTCGTTTGGCTTGAGTTGGTGTCAGTACACGGTACGTGCCAATCACCTCGTTGCTGTATTCATCGCGCACAAGCAGGTGTTCGCAGTAGTCGTCAAACAAGTCGATGTCGTGGCCAGCCAATGTATTGGGCAGGTTCGCACCCATTTCAACTGCAAATACCTGGTACCTCAGGCGCTGCGCTGCGCGGACCTCTTCTTGATGCCTCGCCCAGCTGACCGTTATTTTCCCGGCGGCGGGCTTTTGAACAGGGCTGCAAATGTCAGTGTGATTGCTTGGACAAAGTGACCCCCGAATAACTTGTGGCAACGCCACGGGGGACAGGGCAAAGGTAGGGTTTGGCAGTTCTTTCATGGCGGGACTCCTTGGTTTTTTCCTCGATTGAACACCTTGGGCATACGCAATCAAGGTCACTACGTCATCAAACAGTGCCAACCCAGATGCAGCCCAGCTACGTCACGCCCTGTATTGTGAAAGGAAGGGGTGACAAGATTATGTCAACTTGGCGGCATTAATGTGACAGCTTTCTTGTAGGCAAAGCGCTACTTTATTCGTAGCTGCTCGCGCCCGTATTGATTGATTTAAAGCCCATTTATCACCACAGTTAAGGCCAAAAACAGGCGTAAAGTACTGTAAGGAGCCAACACGCTTTGGCCGATTGAAGTTGCCCAACGTCAATCCTCGATAATGCAAGCTTGGATGAATAACTAGGCAAGCTTTGCGCATACCAAAATTCAATGTGAGGGTCGCTGTCGTTTGTTTTTCGGCAGCGTCAGTGGGCCTGTCAATGGCGCTGATCAGCGTGGCAAAGTTATTGCTTTTTGTAACTGCTGTTTTCAGTTTAATTTCGTTCGGCCGATCAAAGTTTGCCCGGCCGGCGTTAGCCCAAAGTTACGTTCCTATCGCTGTTTTGTTGATGCTGTGCGTCTGCGCTGCCAGTCTGCTGTGGACGAATGGGCCACTGGCAGAATGGCTAAATTCGCTGGGCAAGTACGGCAAACTGCTAACCATCGTGGTGCTGATGGCGCTTATTCGCACTCGCACAGAAGCACTGTACGCTGTAGCCGCTTTTTTGTTTACCCAAACCGCATTGCTGCTGGCTTCTTGGGCGCTTTACTTCGGGGTTCCGGTGCCGTGGGCTACATCGAACATGGCTTTAACGCACTTCAGCGTGTTTTCTGCGTACCTCGACCAAAGCATCATGAGTTCAGTAACCGCTGCCTTGTTTTGGCACCTTCGCGGGCTGGCGCCCAACAAATGGACGCGCAGTTTAGCTATAACGATCGCGGCGCTGGCCATGGTGAACGTTCTGTTTGTGCTGATCGGCAGAACCGGGCATTTAGTTGCCATTGCCTTGTTATCGCTAGCGATCATGTGGCAATTGCCCAAAAAACTGCGGTTAGCGGTGGTGGTTTTACCGTTCATATTGGTTGGGGTTTTATCGATAAGCTCAGCTAAGGTCAATGAACGCCTGCGAACGGTAGTGTCTGAGGTGCAATTGTTTTCTACAACTCACCAAGCCGACACATCATCGGGCATCCGGCTAAGCTTGTGGCGCCGCGCTGCGCAAATGATTGCAATGGAGCCAATAAAAGGGTTTGGCTTGGGCAACTGGAACCACCAGTACGACATCCGTCAGCGTGAGGAAAACCCGGCCTATGTGAACGTAACAACCAATGCCAATACACACCAGGAATACCTTCAGTGGGGCGTGCAACTCGGTGTGCCGGGTGTGTTGCTGTTTATCGGCCTGATGGCCTGCATACTTCGAGACAGCTTGCGAATGGAACCTCCGTTTGCCAGAGCAACCCAGTCTGTGCTGGCAGCTTTTGCGGTCACCTGCCTCTTTAATTCAGCGCTGTACGATGCCCATATTGGCGACTTTTTCTGCGTTGCTTTTGGATTGATGCTGGCGCTTGGACTGCAAAGGCCCGCCTCGACCGCCGTTAGCAATGTGACAAACGAAAACGCGGCTGGAGCGATAGCGTGAGCGACTTAAACGCCAGCGCTTCAACCCTGCCCGCTAAATCACTGCGCAGCAAGCTAAAACGTATTTGGCCTTATTTCAGCCACTCTCGTGGCGCCTGGGTGCTGGCCGTAGGGGCAACGGTCACAGCAGCGATCACAGAGCCGTTTATTCCCGCTTTGCTCAAGCCTCTGTTAGACCGCGGCTTTCAAAAAGACGCTTTTAACCTCTGGCTGGTTCCGCTTGCGCTGATTTTGCTATTCACGGTGCGGGGAGTGTCTGGGTTTTTAGCGCAATATGCATTGGCCAAAGTAACCAATGACGGCATGCTGGCCATGCGCACCGCCATGTTTGACAAGCTGCTGACGTCCCGCTTGGCGCTGTTTGAAAACTTGTCATCGAGCACCATGGCCAATACCGTAGTCTACGAAGTGTTCAACGGCTCTGCCATGCTGATGAACGCACTGCTAAAACTTGCGCGTGACCTTCTAACGCTGATTGCCTTGATTGCCTATTTGTTGTTTTTAAACTGGAAGCTCATGCTGCTGGTTTCCCTGTTGTTTCCAGCTGTGGCGCTGGTGATTCAGTTACTGACCAAAAGGCTTTACCGGCTTACGAAGCAAAGCCAGGTTGCTACCGACAACCTGGCCTACGTCGTAGAAGAAAACGTACTGGCGCATCGCGATATTCGGCTGCACGGCGCCCAGCCGTCACAGGCACAGCGTTTTCACACAGTGAGTCAATTGCTCAGCAGGTTGTCGATAAAAGCCACCGTTGCCTACGCCGGCATGAGCGCCATCACGCAATTGCTGGCCGCATTAGCGCTGTCCGCGGTCATATCGACGGCGCTGCTGCAAAGCTCAGAAAACACAACTACCGTCGGCGGATTTGTCGCTTTTGTAACCGCAATGTTGCTGCTGATTGCGCCCATTAAAAGTCTGTCCGATGGTGCCACGCCAATTACCCGCGGGCTGGCTGCGCTCGAGCGTGGACTCGACTTGATTGATGATGTGGCCGACGAAATGGGCGGGAGCTTCGCGGTCGCCCGTGCGCGGGGTGCAATTGAATTTTCCAACGTTAATGCCTGTTACAAGACAGGCGGCGCGCTCGCTCTCGACAACATTAACTTGACTATCAAGCCGGGTGAAACGCTGGCCTTGGTGGGCAGTTCTGGCTCTGGCAAAACCACATTGGCCAATCTACTGCCGCGTTTTGTAGAGGCCAGCGCCGGCCAAGTTAGCCTGGACGAAGTATCCGTTTCACAGTGGAACCTGACATCGCTGCGGTCCCAGTTCGCGGTGGTCAGCCAGCACGTCGTGATGCTCAACACGAGCATTGGTCTTAACGTGTCGTTGGGCCAAGCATACGACCAGCACAAGGCTGTGCAGTGCCTGGAAGCTGCCAACTTATCTGCGCTTATTGCCGAGCTCCCGGAAGGCATTGATACCGTGTTGGGTCACAACGCCATACAGCTGTCAGGAGGGCAGCGTCAGCGCCTGGCAATTGCTCGGGCGCTGTACAAAGACGCACCACTGCTAATTCTCGACGAGGCCACTTCTGCACTTGACACCGAATCTGAACAAGCCGTGCAGTCTGCAATCAGACGGCTGACAACGGGTAGAACCTGCATAGTGATTGCGCATCGGCTGTCAACCATTCAACACGCCAGCCGCATTGCAGTGATGAACGCGGGCCGAATTCTTGAGGTCGGCAATCACGCCGAATTGCTCGCAAAAAACGGCGCTTACGCTCATCTTTATCGCCTTGGTTTTGCAGCTCAATAAAACAAACAAACATGACCAAAGCAAGCAATTTGCCAAGTGCGCAAGTGCCCGGTAACGGCGCTGTCAAAGCGCATATTTCAATCAGTGGATTTACCTTCATTCGCAACGGCGTCGAGCTTGGCTTTCCGTTTGAAGCGTCAATAAGGTCACTGTTGCCGCTGGTTGATGAGTTTGTGGTGGCAGTAGGAAAAGGATCAGACGACACATTGGCGAGAGTCCAAGCCATCGGCGATCCGAAAATTCGCATTATTGAAACGCTATGGAATGAGGGCATGTCTGATCGTGGCTTTGTCTATGCACAGCAAAAAATGATTGCGCAATATTCATGCGTTGGCGACTGGGCTTTTTACCTGGAAGGCGATGAAATCGTTCATGAGCAAGACATTGATGCGATCCGCGCCAGCGTGGAGCGCCATCACGACAACCCGGCCGTAGAGGCCTTGGTGTTTGACTACAAACATTTCTACGGCTCACCCGACTGGATCTCAATCAGCCCGGGTTGGTACCGACGTGAGTGCCGCCTGGTTCGCAACACAATTCGCACCTTTGCCCCCGACGGACAATACTGGCTGGTGATGAAAGAACACAAGCGGGGCCGCAACCCACATGCGGCGCTCGCCAATGCGCATATTTACCATTACGGCTGGATTCGCCGTAATGAAGATATGCAGAAAAAATTAGACCAGGTCGGCAAGTATTGGGCAACCCCACCGCCGCAAGTCAAATACAGCCAGTTTGACCCGCGTGCGCTGGCGCCATTTACTGGCACACACCCAAAAGCTGTGGCGCACTGGCTCAGGACTGGGGCCGAACAAACTTTGCTGATTGACCCAGACTACAAGCCAACGCCTAAAGAAAATAAGTATCACTTGATGAGGCAAATTGAAACCGCAACCGGGTTGGACTTCAGCAGAAAACATTTCAAACTAGTTGCATAGGCGCTCGGATGCCAAACTTGTTCAATTGCTGAGCGCATTTTTAAATCAA
>JANOWB010000487.1:0-3161 GCA_031417695.1 Polaromonas sp. | reverse complement strand
ATCTGGTTCATGAAGACTTCTTCAGCAATACGGCCACCAAACAGCATGCTGATCTGGCTAAGCATAAATTCTTTGTCGTAGCTGTAGCGGTCAGCGGCGGGCAGGCTCATCGTCACACCCAGGGCACGGCCGCGCGGGATGATGGTGACCTTGTGCACCGGGTCGCACTTGGGCAGCATTTTGCCAATCACCGCGTACCACGAGTCAGGCCACGCCCTGATCGGCAAAATGTTGCCCAAGTGCGACCCGGTACATAAAGTCACCATCATTCCACGTGGCCGTGCCCTGGGCGTGACGATGAGCCTGCCCGCACAAGACCGCTACAGCTACGACAAAGAATTTATGCTGAGCCAAATCAGCATGTTGTTCGGTGGCCGTATCGCTGAAGAAGTGTTCATGAACCAGATGACCACCGGAGCCAGCAACGACTTTGAGCGTGCCACTGGCTTGGCCCGTGACATGGTTACCCGCTACGGCATGACCGAAGCGCTGGGCCCCATGGTGTACGCTGAAAACGAAGGCGAAGTGTTCTTGGGCCGTTCAGTGACCAAGACCAACAACATGAGTGAAGCCACGCTGCAAAAAGTAGACGGCGAAGTGCGCCGCATCATCGACCAGCAGTACAAAGTTGCGCGCACATTGATTGAAGACAACAAAGACAAAATGCACGCCATGGCCAAAGCCCTGCTCGAATGGGAAACCATTGACGGCGAGCAGCTTGACGACATCATTGCAGGCAAAGACCCGCGCCCACCTAAAGACTGGACGCCGCGCAACCCGTCAGTTGGACCGGCAACGGGTAACACCGGTGGCCCAAGCGGTGGCACACCAGCGATTAACCCTGACCCAGCGCCGACAGCGGCGAAAAGCGATTTGTAGACATTTGCTGCATTCGTTCACGCAAACAAACCCGGGTTCGTCCCGGGTTTTTTCATTCTGACACTAGACTTGTTGATGATCTGGCAAACCTCACGCTTTGAAATCAACTTGACCTCGCCCAAAGTCATGGGCATCGTCAACATCACGCCTGATTCATTTTCAGACGGCGGCAAATTTTTCGCCCCAGGCAGCGGCATGGCCAGCGCGCTGGCGCACTGCGATCAACTGGTTAAAGACGGCGCAGACATGCTCGACATCGGCGGCGAGTCCAGTCGCCCCGGCGCGCTGCCTTTGCCGCTGGCCGAAGAGCTGGCCCGCGTGCTTCCCGTGGTGCGGCATGCTGTCACGCTTGGCGTGGCGGTGTCGGTAGACACGTACAAGCCCGAGGTCATGCAGGCCGTGCTCGACTTGGGAGCAGACATCATCAACGACATTTGGGCGCTGCACCAACCCGGTGCCAGGCAGGTGATAGCCCAGCACCCCAACTGCGGCGTGTGCATGATGCACATGCACCGCGAGCCGCAAACCATGCAGGCCGAGCCCATGCAGGGCGACGTAGTGGCACAGGTGCTATCTTTTTTAAAGCATGAAGCCGAACAATTACGCGCTCTAGGCGTCAAAAGTGATCGCATCACGCTAGACCCCGGCATTGGCTTTGGCAAAACAGTCGAGCAAAACTTTGCGTTGTTAGCGCGACAGCCCGAGCTGTTGGCCGCGGGCTACCCGCTGCTGGCGGGCTGGTCACGCAAGTCGTCTTTGGCAGCCGTTAGCGCCACGTCGCTTGAATTAACTGCGCAAATGGATACGCAAGACCGCATGGTGCCCAGCGTGACCGCTGCCGTGCTGGCCGTTGAGCGCGGTGCGCGGGTGGTGCGGGTACACGATGTGCGCGAAACCGTGCAAGCGCTGAAAGTATGGAGCAGCGTGTGGTCAGCTTCTAAAATGTCGGCTTAACAAAACAAAAGCAATAAAACCATGCCCAGAAAATACTTTGGCACAGACGGCATTCGCGGCACGGTCGGCCACGCGCCGATTACGCCAGACTTTGTGCTGCGCCTGGCGCACGCGGTGGGCCGGGTGCTCAAGCGCACGGAAGCACGGCCAACGGTGTTGATTGGCAAAGACACCCGCATATCGGGATACATGCTGGAAAGCGCGCTTGAATCCGGCTTTAACTCCGCCGGGGTTGACGTGGTGCTGCTGGGCCCATTGCCAACCCCCGGCGTGGCGTACTTAACTAGAGCCCAGCGTGCCAGCCTGGGCGTGGTCATCAGCGCCAGCCACAACGCGTTTGCCGACAACGGCATCAAGTTTTTCAGCGCGCAAGGCACCAAGCTCAGCGACGCGTGGGAGCACGCGGTAGAAGCCGAGCTGCTTGAAGCGCCCGTGTGGGCCGACTCCGCTGCATTGGGCAAAGCCAAACGGCTAGACGACGCGGCGGGCCGCTACATTGAGTTTTGCAAAAGCACGTTTGCCAACGACTTGACATTGAAGGGCATCAAAATCGTGGTCGACGGGGCACATGGCGCGGCCTACCAAGTAGCGCCAAAAGTGTTTCACGAACTGGGCGCTGAAGTCATCGCCATCGGCTGCGCGCCAGACGGCCTCAACATCAACGACGGCTTTGGTGCCACGCACCCAGAGGCATTGATAGCCGCTGTCAAACATCACAAAGCCGACTACGGCATTGCGCTTGACGGCGACGCCGACCGCCTGCAATTAATAGACAGCACAGGCCGCTTGTTCAATGGCGACGAGGTGCTGTACTTGATGGTCAACGAGCGCCTGGCCCGGGGCGAAAACGTGCCCGGTGCAGTCGGCACGCTCATGACCAACATGGCCGTTGAAGTCGCCCTCAAACGCAAAGGGGTAGAGCTGGTGCGCGCCAAGGTGGGCGACCGTTATGTGCTCGAAGAGCTTGAAAAGCGCGGCTGGCTGCTGGGCGGCGAAGGCTCGGGCCACTTGCTGGCGCTAGACAAACACACAACTGGTGATGGCCTGGTTAGCGCGCTGCAAGTGCTGCAAGCCTGCGTACGCAGCGGCAAAACCATCGCCGAGCTGTTGAGCGACTTGACGCTGTTTCCCCAAACGCTGATCAACGTGCGCCTCAAGCCCGGTCAAGACTGGGCCAGCAACGCACTGCTAAAAGCCGAAACAGCAGCCATCAACACCGAGCTGGGCCAAACCGGCCGCGTGCTGATTCGCGCCAGCGGCACAGAGCCACTTTTAAGATTGATGGTTGAGGCGCGTGACGCAGCGCAAGCGCTGAGTTGTGCGCAGCG
>JANOWB010000486.1:0-1592 GCA_031417695.1 Polaromonas sp. | reverse complement strand
AGCCGTTGCCAAACGCAAAATCGCCAGTCTTCAGACGGCCAGCAGCATCAGCGCCTCCGGCAACAGTGCCGCACTAACTTGGGGCACAGGTGAGCGCATGGGTCTGTGGGGCTGGGCTGGCTCGTTCATGCCGCTGGTCGCGCTGGTGGTGGGTTTGCTGGTCATCGACACCATTCAAAGCGACAACCGCACCCGTGAAATAGCCGAGGTAGATGCTGCGCTGTTGATCGACGATCTGCCGCCCAACGCGTTTTCTGACCCCGGCTTTTTGCAGTACCTGAAGGCGAATCGCTAGTCCTGCGTGTTTCGAGATTATTTCGACATGCTCGCACGCCAGCGCCTACTTGGCCTAACAGTCAAATCGTTCACCGTATGGGGCGCGGCAGCAGTATGTTCGCTAGCGCTCATTGGTAGCGTGTTTGCACAAACGCCGCCTGCCGCCCCGGCACAACCCGCCGCCAAAGTGGCAAGCGCCCCGGCCAAGCCAGGCGCGCAGCAAACCAAAACGGCAATAGTTACCGCTGGGCCCTCCTGGGCTGAGCTAACACCGGCGCAGAAAGTTGCTTTGGCCCCGCTGGCCACCAGTTGGCCCAGCATAGCCGAGCCGCAAAAGCGCAAGTGGCTGGAAATCGCAAAAAACTATCCACGCTTAAGCCCGGCCGAGCAGGCCACCATGACTGGCCGCATGACCGAATGGGTGGCCATGAGTCCCCAGCAGCGCGCCGCAGCGCGGTTGAACTTTGCCAAAACCAAAGAGCTTTCTACCCAGCTGACGCCTGACGAAAAGAAGGCGAAGTGGGAAACCTACCAGGCGCTAAGCCCCGAGCAAAAGAAAGACCTTGCCGACACAGCCGTGCAAAAGCCTGCTGGCGCGGCAACGGCGGTCAAACCCGTTGCGCCGCAAAAATTGGCTGTTGTGCCCAAGCCCAAAGCGCCGGCAAGTGCACCTTCTGCTGCAGTAGCTACCGCTACAACACCTGCGGCACCGGCAGCCCTGCCTGCAGCAGCCACTTTGGCACCAGCAGCGCCCCTAAACGCGCCTTTGGCCGTGCCCCCAGCAGCCAAGCCCTGAGCGTTAGGGCTGATAATCCAACGAAAGCGTTTTTGATTCACTTCAAAAGCTTTGTTAATTTTTGGGGTTGTTCAGCTGCCGCGCCAGCAGCAACACGAGCACTTTGATAATCTTTGTCCCCGTGACTTCACCTATCCCTTCCCCCATCCCTCTTTCGCCCCCTACTGGCGAGCTTCCTACACCGTCCATCAAGCGCCGCATGGCCTGCTGGGGCTATGAGGGCATGTTGATGTTTGGCGTGGTGTTTATTGCCGGCTATCTGTTCAGCACACTCAGCCAAACCCGCAATGCGATGGACAACCGCAACGCGCTGCAAATATTCGTATTTGTGGTGTTTGGCATTTACTTTGTCTGGTTTTGGGCAAAAGGCCAAACTCTGGCGATGAAAACCTGGGACATTCGAGTTGTTGATAACGAAGGCAAAGCGATCACGCAAAAGCAGGCCTTGGTTCGGTACGTGTTGAGCTGGCTATGGTTTTTGCCGCCGCTGGCTGCCAGCTGGGCGCTGGGCTTGAGCGGC
>JANOWB010000485.1:0-10541 GCA_031417695.1 Polaromonas sp. | reverse complement strand
TTGATTTTAATCGCATCGCCGGTACGTGGGTTGCGACCAACGCGCGCAGCACGCTTTGTCACGGCAAACGTACCAAAACCTACCAAAGATACCGAACCACCTTTTTTCAGCGTGGTCTTGACTGCACCAATCGTGGCTTCAAGCGCGCGGGTAGCCGCGGCTTTGGAAATATCTGCATGCTTAGCGATGTGCTCTATTAATTCTGTCTTGTTCACAAGGGGCCCCTCGTAGATATAAGTTAATCGATTTGTCTCAATATAAAAGCTGCAAGAAAAACCGAAACCGGTGTTTGCAAGAAGCAGCGCGAGCAGTTTGCCTGCTAGCCTTCATTTAAACCACTGATCAGGTCAGTGTCAATAAGGACTGCAAAATGTCTGCCGCACGGTGCGAGATTCTAGTCGCTTTTAGTAGCTCTTTAGTTGTCAACTGAGCCGCTTGACGCATTTTTGTAAAACCGTTACTTCCTGTCGGCATCGGCCCGCAGCTGCATCAGCCCAGTGCCGCAACGATGGCTTTGCCGATGTCGGCTGTATGCGCGGTGCCCCCCAAGTCAGGGGTGCGGGGGGCGTCGCTGCCTGCGGCCAATACTTTTTCAATGGCAGCCAGCACAGCATCGTGCGCGTTCTTGTGCCCTAAAAACTCCAGCATCATGGCGCCGCACCAGATTTGCCCGATTGGGTTGGCAATATTTTTGCCCGCAATGTCTGGTGCTGAGCCGTGCACGGGCTCGAACAATGACGGGAACTTGCGCTCGGGGTTCAAGTTGGCGCTGGGCGCAATGCCGATGGTGCCGGTACACGCCGGGCCCAAGTCGCTCAAAATGTCGCCAAACAAATTGCTGGCCACCACCACGTCAAAAAAGTCAGGGCGCTGCACAAAATGGGCTGTCAAGATGTCGATGTGGAATTTATCGAGCCGAATCTCAAGGTAGTTTTTCGCCATCTCAACAACGCGCTCATCCCAATACGGCATAGAAATTGAAATGCCGTTGGACTTGGTTGCGCTGGTCAAATGCTTTTTGGGCCGAGACTGCGCCAGCTCGAAAGCAAACTTGAGGACACGATCCACCCCCACGCGAGTAAAGACAGATTCTTGCAGCACAAACTCGCGCTCGGTGCCAGGAAAGGCTCTGCCGCCAATGCTGGAGTATTCGCCTTCGGTGTTTTCTCGCACGATGTAAAAGTCAATCTCTCCAGGCGCACGGGCGGTACCATCACGCCGCACAACCGGGGCAATGATGCCGGGCATCAGGCGCGCGGGGCGAAGGTTGATGTACTGGTCAAACTCCCGGCGAAACAGCAGCAGAGAGCCCCACAGCGACACGTGGTCGGCAATTTTGTCGGGCCAGCCCACCGCGCCAAAGTAAATGGCGTCGTGGCCGCCAATTTGGTCTTTCCAGTTGTCGGGCAGCATCTTGCCGTGCTTCTCAAAGTAGTCCCAACTTGAAAAATCAAAATGGTCAAACTGCAAGTCAATGCCAAATTTGCTGGCGGCAGCCTCCATTACGCGAATGCCTTCGGGCATGACTTCTTTGCCAATGCCGTCACCGGCAATGACAGCGATACGTTTTTTACTCATGGTGATCTCTTTCGTTGTTGGCTTTGTTCATAAAAAAATCTAGCGCCTGCGCAATCAGCAAGTCGGGCGCTTCCTCGGCAATGTAGTGCCCACACGGCAAGCTGTTGCCAGTGACCTGGGCTGCGCAGTCACGCCAAAGAGCGAGCACGTCAAAGCACTGGCCGACCGCACCGTGCTCGCCCCACAAAACTTTGAGTGGCTGCGTTAATTTTTTGCCCGCTGCCATATCAGCACGGTCATGCGCCAAGTCAATGGTGCTTGATGCGCGGTAGTCCTCACATATCGCATGCGCAGTGCCTGCAATTTGGGCGCAGCGCTCGTACTCAGCCAGCGCCTCGGGCGCAAATGCAGCCAGGCCTGCATGGCGCTTGCCCATCACGCTGCGTACATAGCGCGCGGGGTCAGATTCAATCAGTGCCTCAGGCAGCGGCGGCGGCTGAATCAGAAAAAACCAGTGCCAATACGCGGTGGCAAAAGCCTGCGTGGTGTTTTCATACATCGCCAGCGTGGGCGCAATGTCGAGCAGCAGCATGCGCGTAACTGCAGCCGGGTGGTCCAGCGCCAACCGGTGCGCCACGCGCGCACCCCTGTCGTGCGCCAAAACGCCAAACCGCTCAAAGCCGTAATGCCGCATCACGGCCAACGCATCAAGTGACATGGCGCGTTTTGAATACGCGGCATGATTGGCATCACCTGCGGGCCGTATTGAATCGCCATAACCCCGCAAGTCCATCAGGACCACGGTGAAACGCTGGGCCAGCGCAGGTGCCACCAAGTGCCACATGGCATGGGTTTGCGGATGGCCGTGCAGCAACAGCAAAGGCGGACCGCTGCCGCCGATGCGCGTGTGCAGCAACCCGGCGGCACATTCGACCTTGGCGATTGAAAAATCCTGCAGATTGTTCATCTCAAACGTTCGACTAAACCACTAAACCCTTGCCGCGCGCACGACCAGGCTCACGCCCAACGCGGTTATAGCGGTGCCAAGCACTGTTACCGCCGTGATGGCTTCAGCAAACAGCAGCCACGCCATCAGCGCTGTGCAGGGCGGCACGAGATACATCAAGCTGGTCACGGCAGTAGCAGCGCCGCGCTGAATCAGCATGTACAAAAGCGATGAGCCGCCTAGCGTTAACACCAACACCGACCAAGCCAGCGCACCTACAAATTGGGGCGTCCACACCACCACTTCAGTTTCAAGCAGCGCCAGTGGCAGGGTGACCGCAAACGCGGCGGCTAGTTGAATCGCATTCGCGCCGCGCACGTCAGCAGGCTTTACATACCGCTTTTGATACAACGTGCCAGCGGTAATACTAAGCAGCGCAACAGTAATAGCGGCCATCGTGAAAACCGTGACTTCAAGCGTGCTGCCAAATTTGCGTGATACCACCAATACCAAGCCGCCCAGGCCAAGCGCCAAACCCAGCCACTGGCGTTGCGTTACTTTTTCAATTGCCTCATGGTTTGCCGCCCTGCTGGACACCCAAAGCGCCGTGAGTATCGGCTGCAAGCCCACCATCAGCGACGCCAGGCCAGAACCCATGCCCGCTTTAATGGCCATCCATACCCCACCCAAATAACCGGCGTGGATCAACACACCGCTTACAGCCAAGTGCAGCCACTGCTGCCTGCCGCGTGGCCACTGTACCCGCGCCAATGCAATCCAGACCAGAAAGCAAACTAGCGACAGCGCGTAGCGAATCGCCAAAAAACTCAAAGGGGGTGCATAAGGCAGGCCGTATTTGGCCACCACGAAACCGGTGCTCCAGATGAGCACAAAAACGGCAGGCATGGCTCGCAACCATGCGCCTTCAGGCGAAGAGTTCAATGAAGGCGACTCACTATTTGGCTTGCTTGCGGATTTCTGGAATCGCTTTTTGCAAGTAATAAACCATCGACCAGACGGTCAAAATGGCTGATATCCAGATCAGCCAAGTGCCCCACAAGTGCGTGTCAATCACGCCGAACAGCCGGCCGTCGTACAGCAAAAACGGAATCGCCGTCATTTGCACAAATGTTTTGGCTTTGCCCAGCATGTGCACGGCGACGCTTTTGGTTGCGCCAATCAGCGCCATCCACTCGCGCAGAGCCGAAATGGCGATTTCGCGGCCGATGATGATGAGCGCCACAAACACGTCGGCGCGCTGCAAATGCACCAGCACCAGCAAAGACGCACAAACTAAAAACTTGTCCGCTACGGGGTCTAAAAAAGCACCAAACGATGAGGTTTGGTTAAGTTTGCGGGCCAGGTAGCCGTCCAGCCAGTCGGTGGCGGCGAAAACCACAAACATGACTGACGCAATCAGGTTGCGCTCAGTGGCCGGAATGTTCAGGTAAAAAACGCCCACGATCAACGGAATAGCGATGATGCGCGTCCACGTCATGATGGTGGGAATGGTCCAAAACTTCATAGTGCATTTTGGCACGTGCCCGGATGCGGCAAAAACGCTATATTTTCAGGAGCTGCTCGCGCCCGTATTTATTGGGCTAGAGGCAGATTTGAATCCGTAAAACCGCCTTTTTTCGCGTTTTTAATGCAAAGCGCGGTAAATCTCGTCAGCCAGCTCTTTTGAAATGCCGTCCACCGTGGCGATGTCTTCAGCACTGGCTGACGCTATCGCGCGAATGCCGCCAAAGCGCTGTAGCAAGCTGGCGCGCTTTTTAGGGCCAATGCCTTCGATGTCTTCGAGTTTGCTCGCACCGGTTCTCACGGACGCTCTTTTCGCGCGCATGCCGGTGATGGCAAAGCGGTGCGCTTCGTCGCGGATTTGCGCAATCAGCATCAGCGCAGCGGAGTCACGACCCAGGTAAATTTTGTCGCGGCCGTCGGCAAACACCAGCTCTTCCAAGCCCACTTTGCGGCCTTCACCTTTTTCAACGCCCGCAATCAAGCCCAGGTCTAAACCCAGCTCAGTAAACACCTCACGCGCCATGCTGACTTGACCTTTGCCGCCGTCGACCAGCACGAGGTCGGGCAGCCTGCCGTCGTTGTTTTTAACCGCTTCAGCCAACTTGCTGTAGCGCCGCGTCAGCACCTGGCGCATGGCCGCGTAGTCGTCGCCCGGCGTGATGCCCTCAATGTTGTAGCGGCGGTACTGCGCGCTTTGCATTTTGTGCTCAGCAAACACCACGCACGATGCCTGCGTGGCTTCACCCGCTGTGTGCGAAATATCAAAACACTCAATGCGCAGGGCTGAGAGGTCTTCCATTTTCAAATCCATTGCTTCGGCCAGCGCCCGGGTTCTGGCTTGCTGGCTGCCCTGCTCGGCCAGCAAGCGCGCCAGTTGAAGTTCGGCGTTTTTCATCGCCATGTCGAGCCAAATGCGGCGCTGCTCACGCGGCTGATGAATGGCGGCAAACTTCACGCCGCTTTGGGCAATGAGTGCGGCTATCAGCTCTTTGTCGACTGGCTCGCTGCAAACCAGCATGGGCGGCACCGGCACGTCGATGTAGTGCTGGGCAATGAAGGCTTCCAGCACCAGCGCTTCAAGCGACTTGGCTTTTAGAGCCAGCGTTTCTTCAGCGTCAATTTCAGCATCCAGCTCGGCCACATCAACCGCGTTTTCAATGTGCGTCGGAAAGTACGGCCTGTCGCCCAAATGCCGCCCGCCGCGCACCATGGCCAAGTTTACGCAGGCTTTACCGCCCTGCACTTTCACGGCCAGTATGTCGACGTCTTTGTCACCGCCAATCTCCATCGACTGCTGATGCAATACTTTTGATAGCGCCGACATCTGGTTTCGCAGCTCGGCGGCTTGCTCAAATTCAAGCTTTTCGGCGTGTGCCAGCATGCTTTGCTCCAAGCCGGTCAGTATTTCTTGGGTCTCGCCTTGCAAAAACTTTTCGGCGTTGGCCACGTCTTGCGCATACGCTTCCGCGGTGATGTGGCCCACGCACGGGGCCGAGCATCGCTTTATTTGGTACAGCAAGCACGGCCGGCTGCGATTGTTGAACACCGTGTCTTCACAGGTGCGCAGCTTGAAGACTTTTTGCAGCAGCAAAATACTTTCTTTAACCGCCCAGGCGCTGGGGTACGGGCCAAAGTATTTGTGCTTTTTTTCGACCGCGCCGCGGTAGTAGGCTACGCGTGCGAACTGATGCGTCGCCAGCTTTAAATACGGGTAACTTTTGTCGTCTCTGAACAGAATGTTGAACCGTGGGTTCAGCGTTTTGATCAGGTTGTTTTCCAGCAGCAGCGCCTCGGCCTCGCTGCGCACCACCGTGGTTTCCATTCGCGCGATTTTGGTCACCATGTGACCAATGCGCGTGCCGCCGTGATTTTTTTGAAAGTAGTTAGAAACGCGCTTTTTCAGGTTGCGCGCCTTGCCCACATACAGCACGCCGCCTTCCGCATCAAAGTAGCGGTACACCCCCGGTAATGCAGGTAGCGCGGCTACTTCTTCAAGCAGCTCGGGGGCGAATTCAAATTCTTTGGACATGCCATATTGTGGACAATTCAATGATGAGAAGTCTGCAATGGGATATTTTTTGCAAAGTCATTGATAACTTTGGCGACATTGGCGTTTGCTGGCGCTTGGCCGCTGACTTGGCAGCGCGCGGCCAGCGCGTGCGACTGTGGGTTGACGACGCCAGCGCGCTGGCGTGGATGGCGCCCAGCGGCTGCGATGGCGTGCAGGTTTTACCGTGGACCGACCCACTCGACGTGCCTTGCCTGAACACCACACCTTGCGACGTGCTGATTGAGGCTTTCGGCTGCGAAGTTGCTCCTGCATTTATAGCTGCTTGCGCCCGTATTTATTCGGCTACAGACCAAAACGATGCCAAAAAACCGCTGTGGATCAATCTGGAGTACCTGTCTGCAGAGCCCTATGTGGCCAAGAGCCACGGCTTGACCAGTTTAGTCAGCAGCGGACCTGCGGCTGGTTGGCGCAAAGTGTTTTATTACCCCGGCTTTACGCCAAACACAGGCGGCTTGCTGCGCGAGCCTGACTTGGCCAGCAGGCAAGCGGCGTTTGACCGTGCGGCCTGGCTGAGGCAGCAAGGCGTTGACTGGCAAGACGAAAGCACCGAAGTGCTGGTGTCCCTGTTTTGCTACGAGCCGCCGGCCTTGGCCCAACTGCTAAACGATTTGGCAAACAACCGCGTGAATGGCAAACCTGTGCGCTTGCTCGTGGCAGCCGGACGCGCAACTGAAGCGGTGAAAGCGTGCGAAACCTTAGCGGCACAAAAAACGCTAAAAACACCCCAAAATATCATTCAAATACAGCTGCAGCCCAATAAATACGGGCGCAAGCAGCTATTAATTTCATACCTGCCACTGCTTACCCAAGCCGACTTTGACCACTTGCTGTGGGCCAGCGACATCAACTTTGTGCGCGGCGAAGACTCAATGGTTCGCGCCGTTTGGGCGGGCAAACCGTTCGTTTGGCAAATCTACCCACAAGAAGATGGCGCACATGGGCCCAAGCTGGAAGCGTTTTTGGACATGCTGGCCGCGCCAGATAGTTTGCGGGCTTTTCACCACGTGTGGAATGGCCTCGCGAACGATGCATTGCCGCCTTTGGGTGACATGCAGGGCTGGCAGCAAACTGCAGCCAACCGCCATGCCGGGTTGGCTCAGCAGCGAGACTTGACTACCGGTTTAGTCGAATACGCTCTAAAAAACCGTTAAAATCATAGGCTTTGCTTCTCTAGCAGCCCGCCTGAGACAAGCCATAGTTAATCAATACACAGTTATGAAAATCGCTCAAGAAATTCGCGCCGGCAACGTCATCATGCACGGCAAAGACCCGATGGTGGTGCTGAAAACTGAATACAGCCGCGGCGGCCGCAACTCAGCCACTGTGCGCATGAAGCTCAAAAGCCTGATTGGCAGCTTCGGCACTGAAAACGTGTTCAAAGCCGACGACAAAATTGACCAGGTCATCCTCGATAAGAAAGATTGCACTTACTCTTACTTCGCCGACCCAATGTACATCTGCATGGACGCCGACTACAACCAGTATGAAGTCGAAGCCGAAAACATGGGTGACTCGTTGAACTACCTGCAAGATGGCATGGAACTCGAAGTGGTGTTTTACGAAGGCAAGGCGATTTCAGTCGAGCTGCCAACCAACGTTGAGCGTGAAATCACCTGGACCGAACCCGCCGTTAAAGGCGACACGTCTGGCAAAGTTTTAAAGCCCGCCAAAATTGCCACCGGTTTTGAGATTGGTGTGCCCATTTTTGTAGCGCAAGGCGACATAGTAGAAATTGACACTCGTACGGGTGAATATAGAAAACGGGTTTAACACTGTTGCAAACAAAAAAAGGGCTCTTACGGAGCCCTTTTAACTTTTAACCGCCGCTCTTTAAAATTGCTCATGGACCAAACACAAGATTTGTCAGCCAGCCGCCTAGCCAACGCGTGGGCCGAATTGCAAGCCCATGCACGCGATGGCTCGGCGCTGGACTCTGACGCCTACCGCCTCGCCTTTGCCGACCCCGAATTTTTGCTGCGCCGTGAAACGCGCGGCATTCGCTTTCAATTAGAAATGCTCAAACCCGATTTGGGTCAAAGTGAGCAAGGCATTGAAAGCACCGTGGTGGTGTTTGGCAGCGCGCGCTTTCCCGCGCCAGAAACTGCCCAAGCGTCATTGGCTGCGGCGGAGTCCAATTTGGCTCATACGCAAGCTGCTGGCAGCAATGGCGAGGCACTGCGTGACGCGCAAAACGCGTTGGAACTGGCCCAGCGCCATATGCGCAATGCCTACTTCTACGACCAGGCACGCTTGTTTGCGCGATTGGTCGCGGCGCACAGCAACGCCCTGCCGCTAGCTGACCAACTTTTTATCTGTACTGGCGGCGGCCCAGGCATCATGGAAGCGGCCAATCGCGGCGCACACGAATTAGGCGCACCCACGGTGGGGCTGAACATTGTGTTGCCGCACGAACAGTCGGGCAACAAGTACATCACGCCGTCACTAAATTTCAAGTTTCACTACTTTGCGCTGCGCAAAATGCATTTCATGATGCGGGCCAAAGCACTGGTGGCTTTCCCCGGCGGCTTTGGTACGCTCGACGAGTTGTTTGAAGTCATCACGTTGATTCAAACTGGCAAAGCCAAGGCACTGCCGATTGTGCTGTTTGGCTCTGATTACTGGAAGCGCTTAATTAACTTTGACGTGTTAATTGAAGAAGGCACCATATCTGCCAAAGACCTGAACCTGTTTCATTATGTGGACACGCCCGACGCAGCGTGGAAAATCATCCAGACTTTTTACGGTTTATAAATTAGGGAGGGTGCGCGCCCGATTGCAATTGCCACGCTGCCCGCGCACCCAAGCCCACCGCAGCGCCTACGGTCCAAAACACCACCGCCACGCCAGCAACAGCGCCTGCGGTGCCAAACAGAATAGGCATCAGCACGCTCGACGCATTAATGGCCATCAGGCGCAAACCCAGTGCCTCGCCATGGCGGGCTTCGGGCGTGATTTGGTGCAGCGTGCTCATGATCATCGGCTGCACGGTACCCAGCGCCACACCCAGCAGCACTGAGCACACCCCCATCGCCAACGCGCTTTGCGTGAAGGGGTAAACCACAAACAGCACGCAAGTCATCACCATGGCGCCAGTGATGATTTTGTATTCTTTGATATGAGACGCCACAAACGGCAACGCCACACGCACCGCAGCGGCTGCCAACGCAAAAGCGCCCAAGATTGAACCGATGCTCGACGCGCTGATGCCGCGCTCAAAGCCAAGCACCGGCACCACAAAGGTGTGCACGTCCCAGCAAGACGATAAAAACCAGTTCACCAGCATCAGGCGCGCAAACATCGGCCGCTTTAGCAAGTCCCAGGCTTTAGGTTTGGGCGCACCTTGCGGCAACACAATCGGCGGCATTTCACGCGTGCGCTGCACCAGCAGCCAGGTGACCAGCGGCAGCAAAGCCATCAGCAAAAAAGCGGCGCGAAAGCCCGTGATGCTGCCGGGAGTTGGGCCGGCATAGTCAATCAACAACCCGGCGCTGAACGGGCCAACAAAGTTAGACACCGCTGGCCCTATGGCCAGCCAACTGAACACCTTGCGCAGTTGCGCTCCTCCCCCTGCGAGGCTAGCCACCCGGCCTACGTGGCGCTGCATCGACAAATTGGCCGCGCCAGTCGCGCCGCCCGTCAGCAACGCCGCTGCGCACAGGGTAGGAAACACCGGGAAAGCCACAGCCAACCCCGCGCCACAACAAGCGGCCAGCACACTCAACTGCACAGGCCGCTTCAGCCCATGCTGATCCGCAAAACGCCCTGCAGGCAGCGCCAACACAACCTGCATGATGGCAAAAAGAGCCAACAGCACACCAACGGCAGCAGGGCTGTAGCCTTGCTGCAAGGCCAACAGCGGTGCAGCCATGCGCGTGCCCGCCATGCAGGCGTGAAGGCAGACTTGCGCAAGGATCAGCCGGGCTAGTTCGGGAGTCAAAGACAGGTATTTTCTTGACTCCTTCCCCTACCGGGGGAAGGTTGGGATGGGGGCACGCACGATGCTGAAATCGTTCTGGCGCTTGCCCCCACCCCGCCATCCCTCGGAAAGGGAGGGAATGAAGCAGCGATGTATTCAATCAACTTCTTTATCCAAAGGCAGCAAACGCGCTGACTCAACTTCAGGCAGGGCCTCCACGTTGCGCAGCGCTTTGCCCATCACGCGGCTGCGCTGCTCGGCACTGCTGACGGTGTTAAGCATCGTTTCAGCATTCGATTTGATTTTGGCCAGCACGTCGCCAAACTTGCTGAATTCGGTTTTCACCGCGCCCAGCACCTGCCACACCTCGCTGGAGCGCTTTTCAAGCGCCAGCGTTCTGAAACCCATTTGCAGGGAACTGAGCATGGCCAGCAGCGGCGCGGCCATGCGCGTGCCCGCCATGCAGGCGTGAAGGCAGATTTGCGCAAGGATCAGGCGGGCTAGCTCAGGCGTCAATCTCTTTGTCCAAAGGCAGCAAGCGCGCAGAATCAAGCTCGGGCAGCGCC
>JANOWB010000484.1:0-3738 GCA_031417695.1 Polaromonas sp. | reverse complement strand
GTCGGTGTAGGGCTGTTCCGCAGCGAATTTTTGTTCATGGGGCGCGAGTCAAAAGGCTTGAGCCGCCTGCCCAACGAAGAAGAGCAGTACACGGCGTATCGGCAAGCCATTGAAGGCATGAACGGCATGCCGGTGACGATTCGCACGGTTGACATTGGGGCCGACAAGTCACTTGACCGCGCCAGCGACCGCCTGGAAAAAGCGCAAGACACCCACTTAAACCCCGCACTCGGCCTGCGCGCCATTCGCTGGAGTTTGGCTGACCCGCCGATGTTTTTAACGCAGCTGCGCGCTATTTTGCGGGCCGCGGCGCATGGCCCCATCAACCTGCTGGTGCCCATGCTGGCGCATTTGAGCGAGATCAAGCAAACGCTGGCGCTGATAGACCGTGCGCGAGGCTTGCTGAGCGCACAGGGCATTGCTTACGGAAAAGTTCGGCTTGGGGCAATGATTGAAATTCCGGCGGCCGCGCTCACGCTCAAGCTATTTTTGAAGTACTTCGATTTTTTGTCAATCGGCACCAACGATTTGATTCAATACACGCTGGCCATTGACCGCGCAGACGAGTCCGTTGCCCACCTGTACGACCCCTGCCACCCAGCGGTGCTGCGGCTGATTGCCGACACCATCGCCGAGTGCAACGCACGAGGCAAAGGTGTCAGCGTGTGCGGTGAAATGGCAGGCGATGTCGCCATGACCAAGCTGTTGCTGGGCCTGGGCCTGCGCAGTTTTTCAATGCACCCCTCGCAAATACTGGCCGTCAAGCAGCAAATTTTGCGGGCAGATACAGCCAAGCTAAAACCCTGGGCAGACCTGGTGCTGGGCAGCGACGAGCCGGCTACGATGCTGTAGTTTTTTGCTATATTTTCAATAGCTGTTAGCGCCCGTATTTATTAGGCAATAGGCATAAAACATATAAATGTTGACGTTAAAAGAGCGTTTTTACCTTGCCCAGGCGCCCAATACTGCTGCGCCCAAAATCAACGCCGCTGCCAGTGCTACGCGCCACGTCAACGCTTGGCCGCTGACCATTATTAGCAAGGCGGTGGAGCCCAGCGGGGTGAGGTAACTGACGATGCCGATCTGCCGCGCGTCGCCGAGTTTGAGGGCTTTGTCCCACAGAAAAAACGCAGCGCCCAGCGGGCCCAGCCCCATCGCGGCCAGCAGCAGCCAGTCGCGGACTGACAGTGCTGCGGGCGGCTCTAGCAGCGCGTGGCACAGCAGAGACAACACGCCAGAGATAAGGCCAAACAAGCCAATGGCTGCGGTGGGCACGTGCTGGCCGCGCAGTGCAGCGCGGCGGGTTTGCAATGAAAAGTTGGCCCAAATAAAGGCCGACGCCAACGCCAAGGCGTAACCCCAAGCGGGCGCCAACCCTGCGCCTGCGCCGACCGCTGGGGTTGCGCTGGCAACGTCGCTTGCGCCCAAAATAGCCAACGCCGCGCCCGCAAAACCCATCAGCGCGGCCAGCCAATGCACCGCGCGCAGGGCAACGCCGGGCAAGTACAAGGGCGCCAACACCACCATCAGCAGGGGCCACAAATAGTTGACCAAATTAACTTCAACTGCCGGCGCAACGCGCAGCGCAATAAACAGAAAAAAGTGATACCCAAACAACGTGAACACACCCAAGCCCAGCGCACGCGGGGCAACGCGCCACTGCCTCGGGTCGCGCAGCACGGCGGGCAGCGCGAGCAAGCTGCCCATAACCAGCGCCAAACCCGTCAGTAAAAACGGCGGCACGTGTTGCAGCAGCACACCGAGCGAGGCCAGGCTGGCCCACAAAGCGATGGCGCCTAGCGCATAAAAAAGAGGGTGCATGGCAATGAATATAAACAACGACTACAAAAGACCAGCATAAGGGCGCGCAGCGCCTTGCGCTACCTTAAAAGCATTGTTTAGCGCGGTTTAGCGTCGCGTAACGACGGTTGGCGTAACCGCTGAAGGGCTAGCCGCGCGGCGGCGCAAAGTCGCTGCCATTGCGGCAGTTAGCGCCGACGGCGACTGGTAGCCGCAGCGCTCGGCGACTTCGGCTTGCTTCATGCCGGTTGCGCGCAAGCTGTGGGCATGCGCCAGCCGGTAAAAACGCAGCCACTGTATCGCGGTTTGCCCGGTCTCCGTGCGGCAACGCACGGCAAATTGCGTGGGGCTTAAAAATACGCGCGCGGCCAAGTCAGCCACCGTCAACGGCCGATGCAAATGCTGCTGCACCCAGGTAGCCAGCTGCAGCCAATCAATCACGCGCCGCCGATTAAACAAGGTAACTGGTGTGAGCGGGCCAGGGGCTGCGGCGCGCCAAGCGTTTAGCAGCAGCGCGGGTGCATGCAGTTGCAGCGTAATGCTGGGTTGGCGAAGCGCGTGGCTTAAATAATGGGCCAGCGCGTTGGCTTGCGCCGGGGACGCTGGCTGCGCACCGCACGCTGCCCAGCGCTTGTCGGTGGTGTCTAGCACCAGGCAGGTACTGCCTGCGCTGGCTTCAAAATCATGTTGCTGCCCAGGGGCAATCACGCAACCAGCGCCTGCGCCCAGCCGTTGGCCCCGGCCTTCTATTTCAAGTTCAAGCACGCCAGACAAGCCGAGCAGCACCTGAAAGTGACCATGGGAATGGCTGCCGTGGGACGCGCCGTAATGGCGCACTGATAACGGAGCAGATGCCTGAGCGAGTGCGAATGCGGCCCTCGCGCTCATGGTTTTTACAGCGCGGCGTTTATGGCCATCGCGTCGCCTACGCCTGCAACTCTGTCGCCAACGCCTGCGGATTTAGCCTGCACATCGGCGTGGTAGCTGCTGCGCACCATGGCGCCAACCGCTGCATGGGTAAAGCCCATTTTGTAGGCCTCGGCTTCAAACATTTTGAAGGTGTCCGGGTGCACATAGCGGCGCACTGGCAGATGCGACATCGACGGCGCGAGGTATTGGCCAATCGTCAGCATGTCGATGTCATGCGCGCGCATATCACGCATGACTTGCAAAATCTCTTCGTCGGTTTCGCCGAGGCCGACCATGATGCCGCTTTTGGTCGGCACGTTGGGGTGCAGCACTTTAAATTTTTTGAGCAGGGACAAAGAGAATTGGTAGTCGCTGCCGGGGCGTGCTTCTTTGTACAGGCGTGCGGTGGTTTCTAAATTGTGGTTCATCACATCGGGCGGCGCGGCTTTCAAAATCTCTAACGCGCGGTCGTCGCGGCCCCTGAAGTCGGGCACCAAAATTTCAATCGTAGTGGCGGGTGACAGTTCGCGGATTTTTTCAATGCACGCCACAAAATGGCCGCTGCCGCCGTCGCGCAAGTCGTCACGGTCAACACTGGTAATGACCACGTATTTGAGTTTTAACGCCGCGATGGTTTTGGCCAGGTTCAATGGCTCTTCAACATCCAGCGGGTCTGGCCGGCCGTGACCGACGTCACAAAACGGGCAGCGCCGCGTGCACTTATCACCCATGATCATGAAGGTCGCCGTACCCTTGCCAAAGCATTCGCCGATGTTGGGGCAGCTGGCTTCCTCGCACACGGTGTTGAGCTTGTTCTCGCGCAGGATTTTTTTTATTTCATAAAACCGCGTGGTGGGCGAGCCGGCTTTGACGCGAATCCAGTCGGGCTTTTTCAGCAGTGGTGCCTGTTCAACCTTCACCGGAATGCGCGACAGTTTGGCCGCTGCTTTTTGCTTGGCCAGCGGGTTGTAGTCTGCGGCTGATTGAACTTCTCGAACGACTTCTTGTGTGCTCATGGCTGATATTGTC
>JANOWB010000483.1:0-2846 GCA_031417695.1 Polaromonas sp. | reverse complement strand
TACGAGCTCGATGCTCACCTTAAGCCAATCAAGCACTACTATTTGGGCGACACCTGAGCCAGCCCTAGCCCACTGCAAATTCAGCTTAAAACTGCGGAACTGTAACGAGGGGTCTTTGTCATAGGTGTATATTGCTTTTCATGTGCACTTACGGCGTAACTATGCGCTGAACTTTCAAGGTATTTGTATGGGTCAAAAGCTCAAGATAGTTGGTTGGGTATCGATTGGTGTGGTGGCCGGTGCATTGACCACAGTGCAGCTACAGGCCGTTGCGCGCGGCGGGCTTGCGCCCCTGCCGCTTGAGGAGTTGCAGCAACTTGCCAATGTGTTTGGCATGGTCAAGTCTGACTATGTTGAGCCTGTGGATGAGAAAAAACTCATTTCAGACGCCATTACTGGCATGGTGGCCAGCCTCGATCCGCACTCAGCCTACTTTGATAAAAAATCGTTTAAAGAATTTCGCGAAGGCACCAGCGGGCGGTTTGTCGGCGTGGGCATTGAAATCAGCCAGGAAGACGGCTTGGTCAAAGTGGTGTCCCCCATCGAGGGTTCCCCGGCCGACCGCGCGGGCTTAAAGCCGAACGACTTGATCACGAAAATTGACGACACTTTCGTAAAGGGTTTGTCCCTGAACGACGCAGTCAAAAAAATGCGCGGTGAGCCAAAAAGTAAAGTGCTGCTGACCATTTTCCGTAAAGACGAAAACCGAAGCTTTCCGGTCACGATCGTCCGCGAAGAAATCCGTACGCAATCCGTGCGCAGCAAGGTCATGGAACCGGGCTATGCATGGGTTCGTTTAAGCCAGTTTCAGGAACGTACCGTAGACGACTTTGCGACCAAAATCGAAGCCATTTACAAGCAAGAGCCCAACCTCAAAGGCCTGGTGCTGGACCTGCGCAATGATCCCGGTGGTTTGCTTGATGCTGCAGTCGCCATTTCCGCCGCGTTTTTGCCTGAAAACGTGGTGGTTGTGTCCACCAACGGGCAACTGGCAGAAAGCAAATTTACCTACAAGGCCGCTCCAGAATTTTACCTGCGCCGTGCCGGCAATGACCCGCTCAAGCGGCTGCCAGCAGCGCTTAAAACCGTGCCGCTGGTGGTGCTGGTCAATGAAGGTTCGGCTTCGGCCAGCGAAATCGTCGCGGGCGCGCTGCAAGACCACAAACGCGCTACCGTGATGGGCAACCAGACCTTCGGCAAAGGCTCAGTGCAAACCGTGCGGCCGCTAGGGCCAGACACTGGTATCAAGCTGACCACCGCGCGCTACTACACGCCTAGCGGCAAGTCGATTCAAGCCAAGGGCATCATTCCCGACGTGATGATCGACGAGACGCTCGAAGGCAGCCCGTTTGCTGCTTTGCGGACTCGCGAAGCTGACCTCGAGAAACACTTGGGCAGCGGTCAAGGTGCTGAAGTCAAAGACGCTAACCGTGAAAAAGCACGCGAGCTGGCTTTAAAGCGCCTCGAAGAAGAAAACAAAAAAACGCCTGAACAGCGCCGCCCACCCGAGCTGGGAAGTGACAAAGACTTTCCGCTGCTGCAGGCCATTAATCAGCTGAAGGGTCGCCCGGTGATCGTTAGCAAGACGGCAATCGTTGAGAACAAAAACGACAAAAAAGACAATTGAGCTGCTAACCGGCACCCGTGAGAACTGAGGCGTGAACGACGCACAATTGTTGCGCTATTCGCGCCACATTTTGTTAGACGAGGTCGGCATTGAGGGCCAGCAACTGCTGCTGGCATCTCATGCGCTCATCATCGGGGCTGGCGGGCTGGGCTCACCAGCGGCGCTGTATCTGGGCAGCGCAGGGGTGGGGCACATCACAGTGGTAGATCACGACACAGTTGATGCAACCAACTTGCAACGGCAAATCGCCCACAACTTGGCCGATGTAGGGACGCTTAAAGCGCAGTCAATCAAACGCGCAATTGCAGCTATCAATCCCGACGTGCAAGTAACTGTTGTAGCGCAACGTGCTGACGCTGCCTTGCTGAGTAAGCTGGTTGGTCAAGTGGATGTGGTGCTCGACTGCACGGACAATTTTGCAACCCGCCACGCCATCAATCGCGCTTGCGTTGAACACGCCAGGCCGCTGGTGTCTGGCGCGGCAATTCGCTTTGATGGGCAAGTTGCCGTTTACGATTCGCGCGAAGCGTTGTCCCCCTGCTATGCCTGCGTGTTCCCCGAGGCGAGCCAGCCTGAAGAAGCGCAGTGCGCCACCATGGGCGTGTTCGCGCCCCTGGTCGGCATTATTGGCAGCATGCAGGCGGCTGAAGCACTCAAGCTGCTCGCCAAATTGGAGGGGTCGCTGAACGGCCGCCTCTTGATGCTGGACGGCCGCAACATGACGTGGAGCGAGCTGCGCATTCCGCGGGACAGCGCATGCCGGGTTTGCGGCAGTCACTGACCAGTTGTTTTCACCTTAACTTTACTCTTGGGGCTTGCTGCAACCGCCAGTGCGCCCGTGCAATCGGCGTCTTGGCCGGGGCCGGTCTCAATCGTTGCCAGCAGTGCCAAAAACGGATTGACCGCGCCCAAGGCGATTGCAAGGCCTGCTCTTCCCACCAAGGCCGCCTTATCTACCCCCGCACTGGGCACCGCGAATGTCCCGCCAATTTTCAGCGGTGAACGCAAGCTCAAAATACTTTTGTCTTTGGGCTCTGGTTTTAACGTGAGGTCAAGCGTTTCGTTTGCCAGACTGATTTGCCCACTGCCGTTAACCACCGTGTCTGTGGTGTCCAGCACAATTACCTTGCTGGTCATGAGGCCCTGCTTGACATCGAACGCAGCTGCTGCACAACGCAGTTGAACATTTCTGTCGCCCCGCAAAAAGAACTTGATGACT
>JANOWB010000482.1:0-3477 GCA_031417695.1 Polaromonas sp. | reverse complement strand
GTGGAGCAACACCGCCGTGCCCACTGTGCAATATACCCACGGCATGATCAGCTGCAGCGAATTCACGGGCGTGCCGCTTATGACGCTGCTCGATATGTGCGGCGTCGATTTTAAAACCGCCAAGTTTGTGCTGGCTGAAGGGGCCGACGGCTCCAGCATGACCCGCACCATTCCCATGAGTCTGGTGCGAAGCGGTGAAGTATTGGTTGCTTACGGGCAAAACGGCGAAATGCTGCGCCCTGAAAACGGCTACCCGCTGCGCCTGATCGTGCCGGGCACACAAGGTGTGAGCTGGGTCAAGTACCTGCGCCGCATTGAAGTGGGCGACAAGCCCTACGGCGCAAAAGACGACACCCTGCATTACATCGACTTGCTGCCCACCGGTACGCACCGCCAGTACACCACGGTGCAAGAAGTTAAAAGCGTCATCACCTCGCCCAGCGGCGGGCAGGTGGTGTTGCAAAAGGGGTTTCACAGCATTTCTGGGCTGGCTTGGAGCGGCCGTGCTGCGATTAAAAAGGTCGATGTGTCAGTTGATGGCGGCGCTAACTGGGCACCGGCGCGTCTGCAAACACCCGTGCTGTCCAAGTGCTTAAGCCGCTTTAGCGCCGACTTGGTGTGGGACGGCAAGCCGCTCATTTTGCAAAGCCGTGCAGTTGACGACACCGGCCATATTCAGCCCACTTACCAGGCGCTGCGGGCGGTGCGCGGCACCCGCAGTATTTATCACAACAACGCCATTCAGTCGTGGCTGCTGAGCGAAAACGGCGAGGTGAAAAATGTTCAAGTTGGCTAGTTGGGTGGTGCTTGTGCTGTGCCAGGTGGGCTGGCTGCCGTCTGCGGCGCAGGCCCAAACGGCACGCTCAGCACAAGCGTTTCAAGACATTGGCCGCACCGCCACGCCGCAAGAAATCAAGGCGTGGGACATTGACGTTCGCCCCGACTTTAAAGGCCTGCCTGCGGGGGAAGGCTCGGTCAAGCAGGGCGAAGCGCTGTGGGACGCGCAGTGCCAGTCGTGCCACGGGCACTTTGGCGAATCGGCTGAATTTTTTACCCCAATTGCCGGCGGAACTACCGCAGAAGACGTAAAAACCGGCCGGGTAAAAAGTCTTCAGATGGGCTCTAACCAACCCCAGCGCACCACATTGATGAAGCTGTCCAGTCTGTCAACGCTGTGGGATTACATCAACCGCGCCATGCCGTGGACGATGCCTAAGTCACTTACTGCCGATCAGGTGTACGCGGCTACTGCTTATATTTTGCATTTGGGCGACGTGGTGCCAGCCGACTTTGTGCTGTCTGACCGCAACATGGCCGCTACCCAGGCAGCGCTGCCTAATCGCAGCGGCATTAACGCCTCGCACAGCTTGTGGCCGGGCTTGGAGTTTGGTGGCAACGCCAAGCCAGATGTGCAGGGATCGGGCTGCATGAGTAACTGCGCAGCCGCAGTCGCTGTAAAAAGCGCCTTGCCCGACTACGCCAAAAGCGCGCATGGCAATTTGGCTGATCAGTCGCGCAGCATCGGCCCTAGCCGCGGTATGCCTACAGCAGCGCTTGGGGCCACTAATTCAACACAAAAAGACCCTGTAGCCCAAGAAATACGGGCGCTAGCAGCTCCTGAAATAGTAGCGGAAAATGTGCCACTGTCATTCGCTAAAATCAAAACCTTGCTAGACGCCAACGCCTGCACCGCTTGCCACGGCATGCAAAACAAGCTGGTCGGCCCATCGTTTAAAGACGTTGCCACGCGCTACGCTGGGCAGAACGGCGCACAAGCCTTGCTGGCGGGCAAAATTAAAAGCGGCTCGCAAGGCGTGTGGGGCGCTGTGCCCATGCCGGCACAGGCATTGAGCGCAGCTGATGCAGCGCAAATCGCCAATTGGTTAGCGGCGGACATGCCGCAGTAATCACGCACTGTAAAAGGATGCGACTACATGCTTTGGAGTTACAGGGAAAGCGTTAGCGCCTCTGCAATGCGCACTGCAGCGGTTTGAGGTCAAATATGGGCAACGCATTTTGATTTTTGAGCCTTTGAGTTCAAATTTTGTTAGTTAGCTTGGTAGCAATGGCGCATAGCCAGTTTTTAAGGAAATTCAAATGGAACGTCGTGATTTTTTAAGCCGCACTTCAGGCGCTGGCGTTGTTGCGTTGGCAGCCGCCACCGGCTTGCCGGCCGCGCAAGCGCAAACCGTCAATGCTGCGGGCTGGAACAAAGCCGCTTTTGACAGCAAGTCGCTGGCAGACGCGGCCAAGGCTATGGGTGCCACCAGCGCGCCCACTGAGAGCAAAGATCTCTCGTTAATCGCCCCCGAGATTGCTGAAAACGGCAACGTGGTGCGGATTGAAGCAAAAAGTGCGATCCCCGGCACCACGCAAATCGCCTTTGTGGTCGAAAAAAACCCGAGCGCGCTGGCGGCGTCTTTTGACATTCCGGCGGGCACCGACGCCAGCGTTAAAACCAACGTAAAAATGGGTCAATCGTCAAACGTGTATGCGCTGGCCAAGGCGGGCGACAAGTTTTACTACGCGGTTAAAGAAGTCAAGGTCACTTTGGGCGGCTGCGGCGGTTAATTCGTCGGATTCGGCTACCGCACCCACTAATTCAGGAGAAAAAATATGTCAGATCCGATGAGAATCCGGGCTCAAGCTCAAGGCGATAAAACCACCGTTCGCGTGCTGGTCGCCCATGAAATGGAAAGCGGCCAGCGCAAAGATGCAGCGGGCAAAACCGTGCCTGCCTGGTTTATTCAAAGCATCAGCGCTACCTACAAAGACAAAAACGTCATGAGCGCCCAATGGGGCACGGCAGTGTCTAAAAACCCGTACATGGAATTCAGCTTCAAAGGCGGGGCGGTCGGTGAAAAAATTGCTGTGACGTGGGTAGACAACCGGGGCGACAAGCGCACTGACGAAGCGGTGATTTCATAGATCCCATTAAGAAGTCTGCACTTTTTTCGTTGGCCTAACCGGGTATCTCCCCAATCTCCTATGCAAGCATCAAACCAGCCTATAGCCCAATCGAATCGGGCGCGAGCAGCTATTATTTCTATAGTTGTTGGCATCACTTCTGTCGGCAGTTTTGCTCAATCCAAAACCAGCACTGAAGCCATTGCCGATTACCGCGCGTCACTGCAAGACGGCAATCCGGCAGACCTGAACGCTGCGCGCGGTGAAGGCTTGTGGGCCAAAGCTGCCGGGCCGAAAAACGCCAGCCTGAAAGCTTGCGATTTGGGTCTGGGCGCTGGTATTGTCAAAGGCGCCGTTACCCAGTTGCCGCGTTACTTTGCCGACGTGGGCCGTGTGATGGATTTAGAGTCGCGCCTGGTGCACTGCATGGTGACGCTGCAAGGCGCCAACGCAGCTGATTTCACCGCTGCCACGGTCTTCTCGCGCGAGGGCCAACGTGCCTCGAATGTGGAAGATCTGGTGGCCTATATTTACGACGAATCACGCGGCATGAAAATCGCTATTCCCCAG
>JANOWB010000481.1:0-1876 GCA_031417695.1 Polaromonas sp. | reverse complement strand
CGCCACCTCGGCGGGTGACACGGCCGCAGCTTGGTTGCCCCAACTGTTTCGAATAAAAGTTAACACGTCAGCCACATTGGCATCACTCAGCCGCCAGTCATAACCCGGCATGGCTAACCTTGACGGTGCGGCTGCTGTGCCCACCATGTTGGCACCTTGCAGCACGATGCGAATCAAAGATGTTGGGTTGTCAGCTGCCACGGCACTGCTTTGCGCCAGTGATGGGAAGGCCTGGCTCGCGCCCTTGCCGCTTGACTGGTGGCAGCCCGCGCAATTGTTCAAGTACACCAGCGCACCAGGCTGGCTCGCTTGGCCGCTGCGCAGCGCCAGGGCTGTGGGGCTGCTGGTTGGCGGGGCAAGGGCAACACGTTCATTGGTAGCGGTGTCATCGCCCACGGATTTCAAATACACAGCAATTGACGTCAAATCAGGAACGGTCATGTGCTGGGTGCTGTTGCCCACCACCTCAGCCATGGCACCGAAGGCGGCAGTGTGCGCGCTGCGGCCGGTTTTTAAATAGTCGACCAGGTCTTTTTGCGTCCAACCGTTCAAACCCGACTGTCCGTCACCTGAAGTGCGCAAGCTTTGTGCAAACCAACCGTCAATCACCGCGCCCGCTAAAAATTTGGCCCCGCCTTTTTCATTGGTCGCTTTTTCTGCCCCAGCTAAATTGCGTGGTGTGTGGCAGGCGCCGCAGTGGCCCAGGCTTTGCACCAAATACGCACCGCGATTCCATTGGGCATCGCGCCCTTCAACCGCTGCATAACCGGGTTTGGGCAGGTACAACCAGTTCCACCCTTTGACCAGCCAGCGCACGCTGAACGGCCAGGCCAAATCGGTCTTGGCATTGGTCTGCACCACGGGCGCCAGCCCCATCGTGAAGTAAGCGTACAGCGCCGTCAGGTCAGCATCTGACAAGCGCGCGTAGTTGGCATACGGCATGGCTGGGTAAATGTTGTGGCCGGTTTCAGTAACGCCTTCACGCATCAGGCGGTTGAACTGGGCTTGGGTGTAGTTGCCCAGACCGCCTCTGCGGTCTTTCGATTTTTCGTCGTTTTTATATGGCGTGATATTGGTGGAGACGATGACGCCAAAAGGTGTTTTGAGCGGCAAGCCGCCTGCAAACGGCGCACCACCGGGCCGGGTGTGGCAACCAATGCAGTCACCGGCTCTGGCCAGGTACTGGCCTTGCTTGACGAGCGGGTTGTCAACGTTCAGCAGCGCAGGCTCTTGAATGGGCGAGGTGATTTTGCCGCCCGTAGCAAACGGCGGGGCGGCATAAAACTTTTCAGCTACTGACTCGCGAGTGACTTGTGCCACCGCGTGGGGGGTATAAAAACAGGCTGTAGCCCATATAAATAGAGCGCTAGCAGCTCCTGATTTAATAGTACTAAACCTCATGCCAGCGCCCCTGGCTTTTTCAAGTACTGCTCCCGAATGGCTTTGGCGGCCCAATACGTCAGCGCCGCCACCGTGCCGGTGGGGTTGTAGCCAAAGTTGTGCGGAAAGGCGCTCGCGCCCATCACAAACACATTCGGCACGTCCCACACCTGCAAATAGCGGTTGACGGCGCTCGTGGCGGGGTCGGTGCCCATGGGCGCGCCGCCGGTGTTGTGGGTCGATTGGTAGGCACGCAAGTCGTAGTGGTCGCCCGGCTTTTTCATGTTGACTTTGATCTCGCGCGGGCCCATGGCTTTGGCAATGTCCACCGCCTTGCTGACGGTGTATTGCGTCATCGCCATCTCATTGGCCTTCCAGTCAAACGTCATCCTCAAGAGCGGCTGGCCGTACACGTCTTTGTAGGTCGGGTCCAGGTCAAGGTAGTTGTCCCGGTGCGGCATGACCGAGCCTTGCACGCCGATGTTGGCGGTGGTCA
>JANOWB010000480.1:0-11067 GCA_031417695.1 Polaromonas sp. | reverse complement strand
CACCGAGCAGAGTCGGGCGGCAATATGTCGTTCATGCCTTTGACGGCCGTCAGTTTTTCAGCCATGGCTCTTCAAGCAGTCTCAGAAGCAGTGGAATTAGCAGGCACGCCAAAGCGGTTTTCAATGTAGTTTTCAACAATGACCTGAAACTCTTGCGCGATGTTGTCGCCGCGTAAAGTAACGCTTTTTTCGCCGTCGATATACACCGGTGCGGCAGGCGCTTCGCCTGACCCGGGCAGGCTGATACCGATGTCGGCGTGTTTACTTTCACCAGGGCCGTTCACGATGCAGCCCATGACCGCAACTTTCATTTTTTCAACCCCGGGATATTTATCGCGCCAAACTGGCATTTGCGCTCGCAAAAAGTCGTCTATTTGCTGGGTCAGCTCTTGAAAAGTAGTGCTGGTGGTTCGCCCGCAACCCGGACAAGCCGTGACGCTGGGAACAAAGCTGCGCAGCCCCAGCGATTGCAAAATTTCTGAAGCTATCACGACCTCTTGTGTACGCGCCTCGCCGGGTTGCGGGGTGAGCGACACGCGAATCGTGTCGCCAATGCCTTCTTGCAGCAATATCGACAGTGCCGTTGCCGAGGCTACCGTGCCTTTGGTGCCCATACCCGCTTCGGTCAAGCCTAAATGCAGCGCGTAGGTGTCTCGCCTTGCAAGCTCGCGGTAAACCGAGATCAAGTCTTGTACTCCACTGACTTTGCAAGACAAAATGATTTGCTCCCTCTGCATGCCAAGCTTTTCTGCCAATCGAGCAGAGTCGAGCGCTGAAGTGATCAACGCTTCGTACATCACTTGCTTGGCATCCCAAGGTTCGGCTCTGGCGTTGTTTTCGTCCATCAGGCTGGCCAGCAGCTCTTGATCAAGGCTGCCCCAGTTCACGCCAATACGAATCGCCTTATTCCATCGAACAGCGGCTTCGATCATCAACCCAAACTGTTTGTCGTGTTTGTCGCCCTTGCCTACGTTGCCGGGGTTAATTCGATACTTTGACAGCGCTTGCGCGCAATCTGGGTAGTCGGTCAACAGGCGATGCCCGTTGAAATGAAAATCCCCGATCAAGGGGACGTCAATGCCCATGCGGTCGAGTTGCTCGCGCACATACGGCACCGCCTGCGCCGCCTCGGGGGTGTTAACAGTGATGCGCACCATCTCAGAGCCAGCTAACGCGAGCTCCTTGACTTGAATCGCCGTGCCAATCGCGTCGACCGTGTCGGTGTTGGTCATCGACTGCACGCGCACTGGCGCATCGCCGCCCACCGTAACGATTCGCGAACCCCACACAACGCTGGCCTGCGCCGACCGACGTGCTTTGGGGGTCACCATATCAATAGGGAAATTAGTCAATTACTTCACCTCAAAACGAGCTACGTTATCTTTTGACCAAGGACCCAAATCAAACCCCTGTCCGCGCACGTTAACCCGAGTCATACTGGCGCGGCCGACCGTGGCAGAAAGTGGCAAAGCGCCAGAAACGCCCACCGATTCACCTGCCGTCAGCGTCCGGCGCAGCACTGTTTGCCGCTTAGCGTCGGTGACCTCGACCCAGGACTCCCCCACCGCGGTAAAAACTAACACGCTGTCGACCGGCACATTGGCCGGCGGGGTGACAACCGCGGATGCTGCTGTAGGGGCCAAGGACGCCGCATCGGCAGCGATTTGCCCGGTTTGAGGGCCTGCCGAACTAACAACTGGTGCCACCACTATGCCGGTAGCATTGGGCATTGGCGGCAACGAACTCGACATCGCTTTTTCACCGCGAAGCCCGATCTCAGGGCTAACAGGCGTAATTTCAACTGAGCTTTTGTTTGTTGCTACCCGGGCGGTAATTGCCGACGTCAACTGACTGACCTGCGTGCTGACTGCCGGCCAAAAAAAGAGAGCTACAGATGCTAATAAAAGCAGCGCTGCAGCGGCTACCGCAGGTTTAGGCAGGCCAGACCAGACTGAAGGGCCTGCACTATCGCCGGGTGATCTGAAAGGCGCGTTAATGCTGCTGCCTTGGTAGGTGAGCGGTGTTGCGCCGGTTTGCGGCAAGCGTTCAAGCACGGGCGCGGAATCGACCTTCAAGGTGCGGCACACGCTTGAGGCTAACGCCCGCACAAAAACCATATCAGGCAGCAAATCAAACCGCGAGGCCTCCAGTGCCTCCAGTTTTTTTACTGGCACTTTTAGCATCACGGCTAGCGCTGCAATATGCAAACCTGCGCCTTCCCTCGCCGCCCGGAGAAGTTCTCCAGCTGATCTTTCGACGCCCTGCACAGCTGTCAGTTGCGTGAAACCCTCCCCCCCACCAAAGCCCGGTGCCTGGGAAGCCTCTGCGCTGTCAAAGCTACTCATCGAACGCACCCCTTTCAAGCGCTGCCGCCTCGCGTGACTGCGCATAACGACGCCGCAGTTGCGTGGCTAATTGTTGGCTGGCATCAAGATTGTTTAATTTGCGCTCCACTTTGATACCAAGCCACAGCGTTTCCGCGTTGGCAAGATCACTGTTATTGAGCCTGCGCATGTAAAACTGGGATTTCACCAAGTCGCCGCGCAAATAAAGCAGGTTGGCCAGGTTGTAGCCCGTCAGCGGATTTCCCGCGTCGAGTTGATAGGACTGAGTCAGACTTACTTCGGCCTCTTGCTTTTGCCCAGCCTGGATTTGGCAGACACCTTGGGCCATCAACGTTTTGGCAGATCCGCGATACACCGGATTTGAAAGCGCTTGCCCAAACAAACGGAATGACTCTGGAAAACGGGCTTGCTGACACATCAACCAGCCGTAGTTATGCGCAACGTCTGCATCGCGCGGATTCAGTACCAATGCACGCTTGAAGCTATCTTCAGCAAGCGGAATGTCGTTGAGCCGCATGTACACCAGCCCGCGCAAGTTGAAACCGTCTACAAAGGTAGGATCCGCAATCAACGCTTGCTTGATTTCGTCAAGCGCAACGCTGGCTTGCCCGTTTTCAAGGTAGCCAGTCGCCAGCTCCAGCCGAAGCTTGGCGCGGCGTCGATTTTCGGGCTCATCTGACTCGGTTATCAAATCTTGGGTTTTTCCGCCTGGTGCTGCGCCGCCGGAGCCAGCAGCGCACCCACCCAACGCCAACACGTAAGCAACAAATAGCGCAGCGAGGGCGAATAACTTCATGTGCTCGGACCTTTACCTAAGACGATAGGCATATTGGCAAGCATACTCTTGCGCAAGTCAATCATGCGGTGTGTGACCTTAGTGCGGTCTTTGATATTGCCAGCGAGCTGTCCGCACGCCGCGTCAATGTCGTCGCCGCGCGTTTTGCGAATGGTCGTCACGATGCCCGCGTTCAGTAAAAGCTGGGAAAACGCCGCCACGCGCGAAGGCGCCGAGCAAGTTAAACCCGAGGCCGGGAAAGGGTTGAAAGGGATCAAATTGAACTTACAGGTCAAACCGCTTGATGCTTGCTCGCGAACCAGCGCGATGAGTTGCTCAGCATGCTCATCTTGGTCATTGATTCCCGCCAGCATGCAGTATTCAAAAGTGATGAAATCGCGCGGCGCAAATTCTTGATAGCGGCTGCACGCTTTGAGCAGCTCGGAAATAGCATATTTTTTATTTAATGGCACCAGATCACTTCGCAAAACGTCGTTTGAAGCGTGTAGCGACACTGCCAATGCGACAGGGCAATCTTTGGCAAGGCGATCCATCATCGGCACCACACCCGACGTAGACACAGTTACCCTGCGCCTGGACAACCCGTACGCATGGTCGTCAAGCATTACCCGCAGTGCAGGCAGCAGTTGGTCGTAGTTTTGAAGCGGCTCTCCCATGCCCATCATGACTACGTTAGAAATAACGCGTTCTTTGGTGGCGAACTCACTGCGCAGTGTGTGTTCAACAAACCAAAGCTGTGCAACGATCTCGGCAGTGGTCAAATTACGACTGAAACCCTGATGCCCGGTTGAACAAAAGCGACAGCCTACCGCACAACCCGCTTGCGAGGACACGCACAGCGTGCCTCGATCGCCTTCTGGAATGAATACGGTTTCAATCACGTCGCCAGCACCAACGTCGAACAGCCACTTGATGGTGCCATCCGAGGAGTCGCTTCTGGATACAACGGGCAGTCCCGCGACGTGCGCAGATCCTGGCAATTTGTCCCGCAGGGACTTTGCCAGGTCTGTCATTTGCTCAAAATTTGCCACACCTCGTTGATGAATCCAACGAAACAGCTGAGTAGCTCGAAAGTTTTTTTCTCCCAGGCTTGTACACAACACCCGCAGACCTTCCAAGTCGTAGCTGAGCAGATTGACTGTCATGATCGGGCTAGGAGTTGCAGGGTTTTCAATGCGCTCAATCTAAGGTGCGGCTTGGCGCACCTTGGCGCTTGAAAATTTAGCGGGAGTAGATGTTCATCCCAGGGAAGAAAAACGCGATTTCTGCCTGGGCGGTTTCGGCGGCGTCAGAGCCGTGGACGGCGTTGGCGTCAATACTTTCAGCGAAATCGGCACGAATAGTGCCAGCAGCGGCTTTCTTTGGATCGGTAGCGCCCATCAAGTCGCGGTTTTTCAAAATCGCATTTTCGCCTTCAAGCGCCTGAATCATGACGGGTCCAGAAATCATGAAGCCGACTAGGTCTTTAAAAAACGGGCGATCCTTGTGCACGCCGTAAAAGGCCTCTGCCTCGCCGCGCGAAAGGTGAGCCAATTTGGCAGCAACGACCTTTAAACCAGCCGCTTCAAAACGGGCATAAATCTGACCGATCACGTTTTTTGCAACCGCATCCGGTTTGATGATAGAGAGTGTTCTTTCGATGGCCATTTGCGTTCCTTAGCGTGGGTATTTTTTAAATGTGTGCATTGCTCACAGCCTCTGAGTTTAACCTGCGAGGCGACAATTTGTTCACCATGACCGTCATAAAACGAGGGCAATACCGAACCCACAGCCACGCAGTCACCTATTTTTGTTCCGGCGACCTGTGCTGCCGCCACCCGTGCCGCTAGAACCGTTGTTTCCCCGACCGCCAGCAGGTCTTGGTCGCCCCTGCATCTGACCGTCCCGTTGGCGGGTGAGAGCATCGGCGCCGATGTAGCCAAACGAAGTTTTCATTGGGTCTGGCTGCGATTCGCCAGGACCACGGCCTGAGCGTTGACTGCCCGCACCGCGCGTGCCTGGGCGACCTGCCAAGCCGTTTGGCGGCCTGTCTCCCATTGGGCCAGGGCGGCGGCTTTGGTTTGGTGCGCCGCCTCGCCGTTGACCGGTATTGGTGCCGCGCACGGGTGCTTCAGTGCCAGTCGGTTCCCCATCGTTCATTTGCTTGTGATCTGCCCGATCTGCCGCGCTCGTTAGCGCATGCAGCTCGCGCTCATCCAGCTCAACAAAAGCACCGCGCTTCAAACCGCGCGGCAGCACCATTGCGCCATAACGGATTCGGATCAGCCTGCTCACGGCATGACCTACAGCTTCGAACATCCGCCGCACCTCCCGGTTGCGCCCTTCAGAAAGCGTTACCTTGTACCAGCAGTTGGCTCCCTCGCCCCCGCCTGGCTCGATGGACGTAAATTGAGCAGTGCCGTCTTCTAAGGCAACGCCCTCAAGCAAGCGCTTTTTTTCGTCGTTGCTAAGTGCACCCAGCACGCGAACCGCGTATTCACGCTCCAACCCAAAACGCGGATGCATCAACCGGTTTGCCAACTCGCCAGAGCTTGTAAACAGCAGCAGGCCCTCAGTGTTCAAGTCAAGGCGGCCCACCGATTGCCACTTTCCTTGAAATAGCTTGGGCAGGCGCCGAAACACGGTGGGTCTGTTTTGGGGGTCATCGTGCGTCACGACCTCACCAACCGGCTTGTGATAAGCCAGAACCCGCGCCGGAGGCGGATCAATACGAATGCGCACCAGCTTGCCGTTGACCTTAATCGTGTCGCCGAACTGAACACGTTGGCCGACGTGAGCCGGCTCCGCGTTGACAGAAATACGACCCTCAAGAATCAATTGCTCCATTTCGAGGCGAGACCCCAACCCTGCCTGTGCCAGCACTTTATGCAACTTGGGGGTCTCGGCCTGCGGCGTTAAAACACGCCTCGGCGTGCCGACAGAAATATCTGCCTCGTCCGCGTCGAATTGACCAGTAACGACCTCAACAAACCGAGTAACTGCGGCGGTTTCTCCAGCAGCGCTCAAGGCACTGTTTGCACCACTTGCCTGACCTGCGCCACTATTTTCGGCGTGGAACTCGTTAGCGTGCTGTGTTGGTTCGGAAGAATTCATAATTTTAAGTGGGTGAATCGACTTCGACGGACTGCTCGGCATCCGCGGCCGGCTCGCCAAAAGAATCACCTTGCGAAGCAGGAACTCCGTTTAATCCGAACTCGATTTGTTCAAGCATGCCCGACTGAGCATCGCTACTCTGCATCGCCGGCAGCTGGTCAAGCGACTCAACGCCTAAATCATCGAGAAACTGTTTCGTTGTGGCGTAAAGTGCGGGCCTGCCAACAGATTCCCGATGGCCAATAACATCGACCCACCCTCGGTCTTCGAGCTGCTTGAGGATCAAACTGTTGATCGTGACGCCCCGAATGTCTTCCATGTCGCCCCGGGTAACGGGCTGCCTGTAGGCAATGATTGCAAGAGTTTCGAGTGTGGCGCGGGTATAGCGCGGAGGTTTCTCGGGATGCAAGCGATCTAAAAATTCACGCATATGCGGCCTGCTCTGAAAGCGCCAGCCGGTTGCCACCTGAACCAGCTCAACGCCCTTGCCAGCCCATTCGTTTTGCAGGTCTTCAAGAGCTGATTTAATGCTGTCAGCAGTCAATTGCCCGTCGAACAAAACCCCCATCTCTCGCAACGGCAAAGGTTGCGGAGCGCAAATAAGAGCCGTCTCAAGGACACGTTTTGCATCCGTCGTATTCATTGGTAAGGAACTCAGTTCTTGGTTCTGGTTTAACGACTGTCGCCCGATGAATAAGGGCTGACCACCACTTTAGCGGGCACATGAACTAAAGCGCGATGAAAGTGTTAGCGGGAGGGTTTTGGCCTCGCAGGCGTCCTTAATTGTATCGCAGGCCTAGCTCAAACAGCCCAGCCGCCATATCAGGCGGCAGGGGTGACTCAAACTGCATCCAGGCTCGGCTGCTAGGGTGTTCAAAAGCCAGCCTGGTGGCGTGCAAAGCCTGGCGCTGCATACCAGCGGCGAGGTGCCCGCCGTAGACGGTATCTGCCACAAGCGGATGCCCCAACGCCGCCATGTGCACGCGAATTTGATGAGTACGCCCTGTATGCAACTTGCATTGCACAAAACAAAAATCTGGGTTGCCCTGCAAAAACGTGACGTCTGTCTTGGCGGTCTTGCCGGCATTCTTTTCAAGATCGACTACCGCCATGCGCAGTCGATTTTTTGGGTCGCGCCCCACCGACAGCTCAACATTTTTGGTTTTTGCCCCTTGCCATTGTTGGTGCGCTATCGCCAGATATTGCCGATTAACAGTCCGCGCAGCAATCATTCTGATAAGTTCATCCATGGTTTGCCTCTGCCGTGCGACCACCATCAAACCGCTGGTGTCTTTATCTAGCCGGTGCACAATGCCGGCCCTCGGCAACAGCATTGCCTTTGCGTCGCGCGCCAAAAGACCGTTGAGCAGCGTACCGCTCCAATTGCCGGGAGCGGGATGAACCACCAAACCGGCTGGCTTGTTAATTACCAGCAAAAAGTCATCTTCGTAAACCACATCAAGAGACATTGCCTCGGGTTTGAATGCCTGGCTTTGGGGTGTTGGCTTTAGCTCAACGCTCAAGGCATCGCCAGCTTTTACTTTGGCAGAGGCTTTGGTTTGCAAAACGCCATTGACGTTTACCGCACCGCCCAGAATCAGCTGCTGAAGATAGCTGCGTGAAAATTCAGGCACCGCCACAGCCAAAGCACGGTCAAGCCTTTGCGCATGCAGCTCTACCGGCACAGAAACCCGGCGCAATTCAACGGCAGACAACTCAACCCAGCCGTCTGCGGAGTCTTGATCGACTTGCGCAGAACCACTTTGCGGTGTGGCGCTAGATATAATTGGGTGATCGATTGCAGGTTCAGTCATATCTAAAGGTTAGCGGCCATGTTCACTTGTAAATTATCGGTTCTTCTGAAAAGACCAGCGCTTGCCTTGGCGGTAACCGGTTTTGGGTTGGTATTGACTGCATGTTCAACGGCGCCCGTGGATCCCACCGGAAACTGGAGTCCCAACAAGCTTTACGCAGAAGCCAAGGAAGAAGCCAGTTCGGGCTCTTACGATAAAGCCATTCCGCTTTTTGAAAAATTGGAAGGCAGAGCTGCTGGCACTCCCTTAGCGCAACAAGCTCAACTTGAAAAGGCCTACGCGCAATTCAAGGGCGGCGAGCAACTGCAGGCAGTGGCGACTCTGGACCGATTCATTCGACTCCACCCTGCAAGCCCGGCGCTGGACTACGCGATGTATCTCAAGGGCGTGGTGAACTTTAACGACAACTTGGGGCTCTTTGGTTCAATGACGCGGCAAGACCTGTCGGAGCGAGATCAAAAAGCAGCCAAAGAGTCCTTTGAATCATTTAAAGAGTTGGCTACGCGGTTCCCCGATTCACGCTATACCCCCGACGCCCGGCTTCGCATGAGCTACACGGTCAATTCGCTTGCGCAATCTGAGGTGCACGTGGCGCGCTACTATTTCAGCCGTGGCGCTTACGTTGCGGCCATCAATCGAGCGCAAACTGCGATTGCTGAATACCGCAACGTGCCAGCGCTTGAAGAGGCGGCTTACATCATTTACAAATCGTATGATGCTTTGGGAATTGTCCAGCTGCGTGATGATGCCAAACGCGTGCTTGAAACCACTTATCCCAAAAGCGAATTTTTGAGCAAAGGCTTCAGGTCTGTGGACAGTCCTTGGTGGAAGCTTTGGTGAGCTCGCTCAGCATTTCGACCAGCTCTTGTTCAGACTTTAACAGCCGCATCGGCGGCAGCGCCCTCACCAGCCGTCGGCCATAGCCCATAGTGGCCATTCGGCCGTCACAGATAATCAATACACCCCGGTCTGATTCCCGCCGAATCAAACGACCCGCACCTTGCTTGAGCGACACCACCGCTTCAGGTAAAAAATAGTCATTAAACGCACTTTTGCCCTGCGCCTCAACCGCCTGAGTCCGAGCCTGAACCATGGGATCACCCGGCGGTGGGAAAGGCAGTTTGTCGATTACCAATAGCTGAAGAGCGTCACCAGGAACATCAATACCCTCCCAGAAAGAAGCTGACGCGACCAGCACGCATCCACGATTTCCGTTGACTCCGGCGTGCCGAAACTTCTCAATCAGCACCCGCTTCGGACTCACGCCCTGAATAAGCACATCAAGCTCACCACTGTCACCCACTAACGATTGCAGCGTCTGCCCAATAATCCGCAATGCCTTGAGCGTAGTGGTCAGCACCATTGTTCGGCCACCCAGTTGCCGCGCCCATGCGGCAACTGCTTGGGCCACTTTTTGCGAATGATCAGCATCGGCTGGCTTGGGAAGGTTTTGCGGAATGTACAGGGCCGCCTGAGTTGCGTAGTCAAACGGGCTCGCGACTCGCAGCACTTTGGCGTCTTGCAGGCCACACGGCTCAGTAAACCAAGACAATTTCTCGTCGTCGCCTAAAGTTGCTGACGTAAAAATCCATGTCTTTCCGGCCGCCGACGGAGCGCCTATCAAACGAGTTTTAACTGCCTCGGCAATGCTCAGAGGCGATTCGGTCAGCCGTAATTGATTCCCCACATCAACCCACCTGACAAAACCGGAGGCGGCCGGGGCCAAAAACCCTTCACAGCGATCAGCTAGCGTCGCCGCTCGGTCGGAGAGCTTTGCAAAATCCGGCGCGATTTCGCTCACCGTAGCAAGCTGGCGATCCAAGTCAACCAAGGTGGCATGTAAATTTTGCAGAGCCGCCGCCCAAGGTTGCGCGCCTATGCCGTCTGGTGCGCTACCCGTCCAGGCCAATTTGGCGCCCATGGCATGCTGACCCACACACAGGCGAAGCGCACGGGCGGCAAGCTCGCACGAGCCCACCACCGCTTGCCAGTCAATCAACCCCCGCGCAAATCGCAACCCTACTGCCAACGTGTCGCGGCAAAAATCCAGCAGTTGTCCGGTGCCGAGAAATGTGCCTAAAAACTGAACCCCTGTCTCATTGAGCTGGTGCGCCTCGTCAAACATGGCTATTCGGACAGTTGGCAGAAGCTCCGCCATGCCAGACTCGCGGACCGCCATGTCAGCAAAAAAGAGGTGGTGGTTGATCACCACAATATCGGCAGCCAGCGCCTCACGGCGGGCAAGATTAACGTGGCAGTCCTTGAACTGTGGACAGGCCGACCCCAAGCAGTTTTCTCGGGTTGACGTCACTAAAGCAATCAACGGCGATTTTTCGTCCAGCCCAGGCAGCTCGGCCAAGTCGCCTGCGCGGGTCATTTTTGACCATATCTCAATTTTGGCGATAGACCGCATGGACGCTGCGTCTTCAGCCCTTGGGTCCTGACGGGCCAAGCCCAATCGGTGCAAGCACAAGTAGCTGGCCCGGCCTTTTAACAACGCTGACTTGACGGGCAAATCGAGCGCCTGGACCAGCCGGGGCAAGTCGCGGCCGAACAATTGGTCTTGCAACGCTTTGGTGGCTGTAGATACCAATATTCGCTCTCCGCTTAACAGGGCGGGCACGAGGTAAGAAAAAGTTTTGCCTACCCCGGTGCTGGCCTCTACGACCAGCACGGTTGCGTCGTCGATGGCGTCCGCTACGGCTAAAGCCATTTGCAGCTGCCCGTCTCTTACCGCGAACTGCTCAGTCGCCCGGGGCAGGGCGCCGTGGGGCGCAAACGCCGCTTCAACTTCAGTAGCCAGCCTCATCAAGCGGGCTCGCGCGGGTCGAGCGACGACTCCAGTTGCGATATTTGATCGCGCAGCTGCAGCCGTTTTTTCTTGAGCCTCCTGAGCATGATTTCGTCTATTGGCACAGCATGCACGGCGCTGTCAACCAACGCATCAATATCGGCATGCTCGATTTTCAGATCAATTAGCCTGCGTTCAGGGGAATGGTGATTAAGGTTGGAGTCGTTT
>JANOWB010000479.1:0-5949 GCA_031417695.1 Polaromonas sp. | reverse complement strand
GCCACCACAATGGCAAATTGGCCGTCTGGCGACCAGTACAGGTTGTATGGGTCATCAACCGGAATCGACTTGCCGGGCTTGCCGGTTTTGGGGTCGATGGGCGTCAGGCTGCCGTCCAGGCGGCCTTCAGCATTGTTGGCTACCCACAGTGTTTTCAAGTCCCAGCTTGGCACGATGTGTTGCGGGTGAATGCCCACGTTGAATTTGTCGATGACTTTTAGCGTGGCGGGGTCAATCACTGACACTGTGTTTTCACCACGGTTGGGCACGTACACCCGCTCTAAGGCTCCAGCAACATTCGGGCTGAGTTTGTTCGATGCAATTTCGCTGTACAAGTTGGCCGGGTTCACGGCCGGCGGCATGCCAGAGACCATGTCTAGCGTGCCGGTGGGCAACGGGCCGGGCGGTGGAATCATTGACTTTGCGGCGGCAACGGGTTTGGCCGCAGCATAAGGCTTGGCAGCGGGCGCATCTGGCAGCGCAACCGTTGAATTGGGGGCTGGATTCGTGGCAGGATTTTGGGCTGGGGTTTGTGCCACCACCAGCGACACCGCCGCCGCGCAGCCCACAGCTGCGGCAAGCCCAGTTTTCCAGAATTTATTTAAACGGTGTTTACGCATGTTGGTCGACTTTTAAAACAGGAATCATTAGCAAAATAAAAGCGCTATCGAGGTGCAGCAGTTGCCTTTTTGACAGCTTCAACCGTGATTTTAACAATCGCGTCGACGCCCAATTGCCCATTGGCTGCGCTCGACGGCCTGGGGTCACCGGCCACGCCCGCGCTTTTGCCCAACCGGGCTGCGTCTGCAAAGCGCTCTGGCTTAACAAGTGACGCGTCAATCGCCATCAAAAGTGACGTGTCTGCCGTGCCTGCGTGGGTGCCGATTTCAAGCGAGCTCAAGCCTTTTGCCTTCAACGCGTCAAGGTAGGGGGTTTGTGCTGCGCGGTAGTACTCAGGCAAAAAATGCAAACGTGTCTGCGATTTGCCCGCACTGCGATTAAATTGTTCGGCAACTTGCGCGAGTAATTTTTGGTAATTGCCGCTGTCGCCAAGCAACACCACGTCAGTAAAACCGTGCTTTTGAAAACTGCGGGCCGCGCCCAGCAACACGGCTTTAAAGGTGTCATCTGGAATCGAAATCGTGCCGGCAAAACCCATGTGCTCGGTTGGCGGGTCAATGTTACCTTCAGGCGTGTAGGCTAGCACGGGGGCAACCAGCGTATTGCCCAGCTGCGCCGCAATCTTGCCCGCGAGTGCTTTGGCACGCACGTTGTGCTTGCCTATTGCCATGTGCGGACCGTTTTGCTCGGTGCCGCCAATTGGAATCAACACCGTGGTTTTGCCCGCCTTTAGCGCGGCGCTGACTTCCTGCGTGGTCAGCTCTTCAATGTACACACTGCCCTGCGCTAATGCAGTTCCCTGCAAGGCAGCAGCCGCTAAACCTAAAGCTATTGCCCAGGTGCAAATTTTCAGCATGCGTTCTTTCAGGTCAAAAGGCTATTGTCGCTGGCAGCGAAGCACGCCAAATACATAGTCGGCACAATTGAGAAATGCCAAAACTTTTATATTTCTTCGCCCTGTGCAACCTGGTTATTGGCAGCGGCGCCTTTATTTTGGGCGGCATTTTGCAGCCGGTCAGCAAGGGTCTGGGCATTAGTGTGGCAGCGGCTGGGCAGGCTATGACGGCCTACGCTTTAACCACAGCGCTGTTGGCGCCAATTTTGATTGTGCTAACGGCACAGTGGCCGCGCAAGCGCGTGATTCAACTGGCGCTGGCATTGTTTACTGCAGGCAACCTGGTCTGCGCTTTGGCGCCCAGCTTGAGCGTACTGCTGGTAGGCCGCGCGCTGATGGGAACCGGCGCCATGTTTACGGCAGCGGTAGCCGCGCTGGCCGTCACGCTGGTTGCACCCGCCCTGCGCGGCAGAGCGCTGTCGACCACGTTTTTGGGCATGAGCGTGAGCTACGCGGTAGCGCTACCGATTGGCGCGTGGCTGGGCTTTGAATACGGCTGGCGCTTGCCGGTGTGGTTGTGCGCGGCGGCCAGCTTGTGTGCGCTGGTGGCGGCCAGCGTGCTGCTGCCAAAAGGCGTGGTCATGCCCAGCGCCGGGTTTGCAGGGTTTAAAGCGGCTGCCAGCCAGGCGGCTGTGCTGCGGGTGTGGCTGCGTACGCTGCTGTACTTTGTTGCCATTTTCAGTGTGTTTGCGTACGTGGGCCCGGTGCTGTTGGCATTGAATGCCATGGGGTCGGTGCAGTTGTCGGTGGTGTTGGCTTTGTTTGGGGTAGCCGGTGTTGCCGGCACGCTGACTGGTGGCTGGGCCAACGACCGGTTTGGCCCGCTGCAGACGATGCGGGTGCTACTCGGCGTGCTGGTCAGCATGATGTGCCTGCTGCCGTTGAGTCAAGGCTCGGTCATTGCGTCGGTCGTTGTTTTAGTCGTGTGGGGCGTTGCCGGGTTCGGCCTGATGGCGCCGCAGCAAAGCCGGCTGGTTACCCTGTCGCCCACGCATGCCCCACTGCTGATTAGTTTGAACAGCTCCATGCTGTACCTGGGAACAGCGTTGGGCGCGGTCATTAGCGGCGCCATGATCAACTCGGTGGGCATGGCCAATTTAAGCTGGGTGGGTGCGCCGTTTGGCTTGGCTGCCTTGCTAACGCTTGCCTTTGACCGCGCCCCGGCCGCTATGGCTTTTCCGCTAACCAGTTAAACATGCCGCTTGCCGGGAGATGTGTGGCCACGTTTTGGCGGCAGATCAGCCCGCTCATGCAGCGCTTCAATGATGTGGCAAGTGGTGTCCAGCCCATCACAGCGCCCGCGCAGTGCCTTCAAATCTTTTTCAAGGGCCTTCAGCTCAGCCAGCCTGGCGCGCACATGACCCAAATGCGCGTCGAGCGAACCGCGGGCAGTGGCGCAATCCGCCTTGTTGTTCAAATTGAGTCCGAGCAGCGTGCGCACTTCATCAAGGGACATGTCCAGCGCCCGACAAGCGCGAATGAATCGCAATTGGTGAACATCGCCCTCGCTGTACATTCGGTAGCTGTTGTCGCTCCTAAATGTTGGCTTGAGGAGCTTTTCTTTTTCATAAAAGCGAATGTTAGCGGGCGTGACGCCGCTTAGCGTTGCCGCCTGGCTGATACGGTAATTGAGCACACCAGAAGGCCCAGCGTTAGCGTCAATGCTGGTGGCGGTGGTGAGCATCGGGGAAGTGCGCATGGGAGTGCTCCAGCGGGTCGTGTTGATGTGCGTGTGAATGGCTGTCCTCGGCGGGCGCTGTATCCACGTCAAGGTGAGCGTGTTGGTGATGTTCGTCATGCGTATGAAGATGCGTATGCGCTAGAGCCGTATGCTGATGCAAGTGGCCGTGGTCTTCTGTCAAATGCAGCCACACGCCCACACCCATCAATGCGCTGGCCAGCCCCAATTGCCACGTGATCGGCTCTGCAAAAAACACAACCGAGATTGCCGCACCCACAAAAGGCGCTACGGAAAAGTACGCTCCCGAACGTGATGCGCCCAAATGCCGCAGCGCCACCACAAACAGCGCCAGGCTAACGCCGTAAGCCAAAAAGCCAACCAGCATGGCAGCGCTAATACCCGCTAGCGACGGCCACGCTGCGCCCAGCACAAAAGCCAGCAGCAAATTAGTCGTGCCAGCCGCCAGGCCTTTAACGCAGGCAATCCACGACGCATCAGCATGCGCCACCTTGCGCGTAAAGTTGTTGTCTAGTGCCCAGAAAGCGCAGGCCAGCAGCACCGCCAGCGCGGGCCAAAATTGCGCGGCCTGCAGGTCTGCATTCACGGCACCCTGCGGCCAGCTAAGCAACAATGCGCCCGCCACAATCAGCGCCATGCCCAGCACAATGCGGCGGCCCAAGTGCTCTTCAAAAAGCGTCCAAGCCAAAAACGTAGTAAGCACCGCTTCGGCATTTAGCAGCAGCGATGCATAGCTGGCCGCCATGCCTGACAAGCCAAACATGAGCAGCACAGGCGCCGCCCCGCCGCCGCAAACCACGGCCGCGACCAGCCAAAGTGATTCATTGCGATTCAGGCGCGGCGTTGGCAGCCCTTTTATCAGCCGATACGCCAGCAGCCCCAAGCCCGAGCCCCCGTACAACAAACCAGCCAGCAGCCACGGGCTGACCTGACCCAACGAGCCACCCAGCAGCGCTTTGGCCAATGGCGTGCCCGCGCCGAATAAAAAAGCCGACGCCAGTGCGGCCCATATGCCGATGTTTCCCATATCCTTAGCGTTTAACTGTGTTATTTTCAAAGTTCTTGACCTTCAAGTGGCTTTAGAGTTTCCAATCATGCCATTGAATCAAAAATCAGGAACCAAACCCATGTCAGCCCACTGCGGACACTCACACGCCGACGACAGCAAAAACGCCAACAGCCCCCGCTACCGCAAAATTTTGTGGATTGCGCTGGTGGTCAACTTGGCCATGTTTGCCGTTGAAATTGGCGCAGGCTTCAGGTCAGGCTCAACCTCGCTGTTGGCCGATGCGATTGATTTTTTTGGTGATGCGGCCAACTACGGCGTGTCGCTGGCCGTACTGTCGGCAGGTGTCGTTTTGCGCGCGCGCGCGGCACTCATCAAAGGCGCTTGCATGATCGGTTTCGGCATATTTGTGTTGGGTCGCGCAGCGTGGATGTTTAACCAAGGCGGCACGCCCGAAGCACTCACCATGGGCAGCATTGGCCTGCTGGCGTTGATAGCCAACGTAGCAGTAGCGGCCATGCTGTATGCGTACCGTGAAGGCGATGCCAACATGCGTAGCGTATGGCTGTGCTCACGCAACGACGCGATAGGCAACATTGCTGTGATGCTGGCTGCATTGGGCGTACTGGGCACAGCCAGTGCCTGGCCAGACTTGCTGGTGGCCAGCGGCATGGCTGTACTGGCGCTTAGCGGTGGCTGGTCGGTCGTTAAGCAGGCCATGGGCGAAATCAAACAAACACAAACCAGCTGATCTGCAAAAGCGCAACATGACAACTGCAACTTATCCACTGTCTGGCCTGCACTGCGGCGCTTGCGTTAAAAAAGTAAGCCAAGCGTTAGCGCCATTGGCAACTGGCGTTGCCGTTAGCCTGCAGCCCATGCAAGTGGTGTTGACGGGCGCGACGGTTGGCTTTGATGCATTGAAATCTGCCGTAGAAAGCGCTGGAAAATACGTTTTGTTGCCTAATTCAGTGCCAAATAATGCATTAAATATGCCTGTAGCCCAATCAATACGGGCACAAGCAGCTCCTGAAATAATAGCGAATTCAGAGCTCACACCAAGCTGGCTGGCCACCTATTACCCGCTGCTTTTAATAGTGGGGTACATCTTTGGTGGGAGTTTGCTGGTGCAAATTGGCGTGGGCGGCCTGGCTAGCATCGACACCATGGACACCATGCGCTACTTCATGGCCGGTTTCTTTTTGGTCTTTTCGTTTTTCAAGCTGCTGGACATCAACGCCTTTGCTGACGCCTATGCAGGTTATGACTTGCTGGCAAAGCGCTGGCGCGGCTGGGGTTTGGTTTACCCGTTTGTTGAGCTGGCACTTGGCGCGGCCTATCTGGCCAACTTCAATCCAGCGCTGACCCATTGGGCGACCATTATCGTGATGGGGTTTTCAGCCATTGGCGTAATCAAGGCAGTGCTGAGCAAAACGCAAATTCAGTGCGCCTGCCTGGGCACAGTCTTCAAGCTGCCAATGAGCACGGTGACGATTGTTGAAGATGTGGGCATGGTGGCGATGGCGGCTGCGATGTTGGTTTTTACAGTTTGACTATTGAACTTTTACACGCCTGCCCTATCATTAAGCCATGCGCCATTTAGTTCTCGCCCTCATGATCGTCCTGCTGCCCTTGCGCGGCTGGGCCGGTGATGTCATGGCGGTAGAGATGACGATGAATATGGCAGCGAATACGGCCAGCACGGCAGTTGCTATGAAGTCAGGAGCT
>JANOWB010000478.1:0-5169 GCA_031417695.1 Polaromonas sp. | reverse complement strand
CTGCAACGAGCAAATCGACATGCTGGCCGCGCACAAAACCACGGCTCAGCACCGCGTGTTTCTAAAAATGAATTCCGGCATGAACCGCCAGGGTTTTGCGCCCGAGCGCTACCGCGCCGCCTGGACACGGCTGAACGCGTTGCCGCAAGTCGATGACATTTGCTTGATGACGCATTTCTCAGACGCCGACGGCTCAAAAGGCATCAGCGCGCAACTGGCGGTGTTTGATTCAGTCACGCAAGACTTGCCCGGCGAGCGATCGCTAAGCAACAGCGCTGCCAACCTGCGCCACAGCGGCGTGCTGGCCGGTCGCTCCGACTGGATTCGCCCCGGCATAGCGGTGTACGGCAGCGCGCCTGATTTTCCTGATCACAGCGCTGCCGACTGGGGCTTGCAACCCACCATGACACTAGCGTCAAAACTGATAGCAGTGCAGTCAGTGGGCGCGGGCGCCAGCGTGGGCTATGGTTCCACTTTCATCGCAACCCAGCCCATGCGCATCGGCGTGGTGGCCTGTGGGTATGCCGACGGCTACCCGCGCCACTGCCCTAACGGCACGCCCTTGCTGGTCGATGGCGTACGCTGCCAGCTGGCCGGCCGCGTGAGTATGGACATGGTCACCGTCGACTTGACCCCTGTGCCCGCCGCAACTATTGGCAGCGAAGTTACCTTGTGGGGCAAATCTGCCAGCGGCGCGTTATTGCCCATCGACGAGGTGGCCAAAGCGGCCGGCACAGTCGGCTACGAGCTGATGTGCGCCCTTGCGCAGCGAGTGCCGGTTGTGGCTGAAGCTGCTCCGTAAGCTATAAAAGTAATAGCTGTTTGCGCCCGTATTTATTGGGCTACAGGTCAATTTGATCAAGAAAAACGGCGGTTAACCGAAAGTATTGGCTTTTTGCAAACCGGGGCTGGCATTTGGCATTACGTTGCGGCGGGCCAGATACCCGCGCCACTGATGTGACCAATCCGTGGCTGGCGTGTCTGGCAAATTAACAAGGCCTACACTTCTCAAAACACAACTTTAGGCGTGGGACTATGGATTTCACTGTAGGCGTTTTGCTCGGCACGTTTTTGCTGTCGATTCTGGCTCTGTTCATTTTCATTTGGTCGCTGTCCAGCGGCTTGTTTGGTGATGGCACTGCCGCCGCCACCGAGATTTTTGCGCCCAACGAGCTGGGCCAAACTGAAGACCCTGCCGCCACTGCTGTACAAAAAGGCCAATTGCAGCGCGCCATGGACCCGCAAGACGCGGCGCTCACCATGACCCAAGCTGAAGAAGATTCACGCAGCAAGGCCGATCAATCTACTTCGCTGGTGGTCGGCGTTTGCCTGACGCTGGCGGTGGTGTGGCTGGTGCTGGCGTCTTTTGCAGGTCTGATTTCATCCATCAAACTGCACGCACCCGACTGGTGGGTGCAATATGAATGGCTCACGTTTGGCCGTATTCGCCCCATTCATTTAAATTTGGTTGCCTACGGTTGGTGCTCGCTGGCCGGCATCGGCGTGGCGATTTGGCTGATTCCACGTTTGCTTAAAACCGAGCTGGTCGGCGCCAAGTACGCGCTGGTGGGCGGCGCGCTGTGGAGCATCGGCGTTACCGCCGGCTCAGTCGCCATCGGCAGGGGTTTTTCAGACGGCCTCGAGTGGCTTGAATACCCGTGGCAAATAGATATTTTGTTGGTGGTTGCCGGGGCACTGGTGGGGTTCCCGCTGTGGTTAACGCTGCTTAAACGCAAGGTTAAACACTTGTACGTGTCGGTTTGGTACATCGCTGCTGGGTTGCTGTGGTTTCCAATTTTGTTTTTAATTGCCAACATTCCGGGCCTGCATTTTGGCGTGCAGCAGGCCTCGGTTAATTGGTGGTTTGGCCACAACGTGCTGGGCTTGTGGTTCACGCCGCTGGCACTTGCGGCAGCTTATTACTTCATTCCCAAAGTGCTGGGCAAACCGATTCACTCGTACAACTTGTCGCTGCTGGGCTTTTGGTCGCTGGCGTTTTTCTACAGCCAGGTGGGCGGCCACCACTTGATTGGTGGGCCGGTGCCGTCGTGGCTCATCACCATTTCAATCGTGCAAAGCATGATGATGTTGATTCCCGTTTTCGCCGTCGCTGTAAATCAGCACATGACCGTGCTGGGTAATTTCAGGGCGCTGCTTTATTCGCCTACGCTGCGCTTTATTGTGCTGGGCGCCATGATGTACACCGCCGCTTCGGTGCAGGGCTCGCTCGAAGCGCTGCGCGCCGTCAACACCATCACCCACTTCACTCATTACACCGTGGCGCATGCGCATTTGGGGCTGTACGGCTTTTTCACGATGGTGATGTTTGGCTCCATTTACTTCATCATGCCGCGCGTGATGAATTGGGAATGGCCGTACCCGCGCCTGATCTCGCTGCACTTCTGGCTGGTGCTGATTGGATTTTTGGTTTATTTCATTGGCTTGTCGATTGGTGGTTGGTACCAAGGCCTGGCTATGCTGGATGAAAAAACGCCTTTCATGCAGTCGGTAGCGTTGACGCTGCCGTATCTCAAGGCCCGCTCAATCGGCGGCGGCTTGATGACGCTGGGCCACCTGGTGTTTGCCGCGCACTTTTTTGCGATGGGTTGGAAGTTTGGCCCCAAGCGCCTGGGCGCTGCGCTGCTTGACTCGCCCATCTTGGCTCGCTACACAGGCAAAGGAGTCGCCGCATGAGCGCCGGTAAAACCACCAAAAGCTTCTGGGAAATGGACGAGCTGCGAATTGTCTCAGGGGCCATGGTTATTTTGAGCGCCGCCACGGCGTTGCTGGTGGTGGTGCCGTATCTGCTTTTGAAAAACATCGAGCCACCCGCCGGGCTTAAACCCTACACCAGCGTGCAGTTAACGGGCCGGCAGGTCTACATTGCCAACGGCTGCGTGTATTGCCATTCGCAGCAGCCGCGCGACATCAAGCAAGCGCCTGACGCAACGCGCGGCTGGGGCCGTGCACCCGTTGCGGCCGACTACGCGTACGACACGCCGCACCTGCTGGGCACCATGCGTACTGGGCCAGACTTGTTTAATATCGGCGCGCGGCAGCCCAGCAAAGACTGGCACCTGGGCCACCTGTATCAGCCGCGCGCGTACATGCCCGGCTCCATCATGCCGTCGTACCCGTATTTGTTTGAAGTGCGAAAAGGGCAAGCAGCACCGGGCGAAACCGTGGTCACGTTGCCGCCAGCGTTTGCCAAGCCGGGCGAGGTAGTGATTGCCAAGCCCGAGGTGCTGGCGCTGGTCACGTACCTGATTGGCCTGGACCACACCTACACGCCGCTGCCTGCATTGCCTGCGCCAGCAGCAAAGGCCAAGCCATGAGCACCGATCCCAAAAAGCCAAGCTCTGCGCAGCGCGACCGCGAAAAAGAAGACCCGAACGAAAGCAATCGGCCGCTGCCATGGTTCTTGGTCATGTCACTAGGCGCCATGGCAATGTGGGGCGCGTTCTACATTGTCAGCACACCGTCGGGCGACGACTCATCCTTTGGCGACCAGCGCTCGGTGGCCAGCCTGCGGCCGCCGGTGGCCACTGCGGGCGCTGCGCCTGCAGTGGACGGCAAGCAGTTGTTTGGCGCCAAGTGCGCGGCCTGCCACCAGGGCAGCGGCCTCGGTGTGGCCGGGGTGTTTCCGCCGGTGGCGGCGTCTGAATGGGTGGTGGGCGACGAGAAAATTTTGACCAATATTTTGCTGCATGGCATCAACGGAGAAATGATTGTTAAAGGCAACACCTACAAAGGCGCCATGCCCGCGTGGAACACGCTCAGCGACGACGAGCTGGCGGCAGTACTGACCTATATTCGCTCTGATTGGGGCAATGCCGCACCGCCCATCAAAGCCGAAACGATAAAAAGCCAGCGTGAATTAACCAAAGCCAGAACAGAGCCCTACGCCGGTGGAACAGCCATCAAGCCCGACTCTTGAGGTGCACGTTGCGGGCGCCCCCATAGGCAGCACGCTGCTCAAAACCTTTGCCGCAGCAACTGCCGTGCTGCTGGCTTCGTTGTTCGTTTTGCTAGTGGCAACAGGCGGCGGCCAAAGCTTCACCACAGAGACATTGCGCAGGCAACACATCAGCCAGCAGGCCGAGCGTGTCCCAGCGTTTGACATCACATTAAGTAACGGACAGCGCACGCAACTCGCTGCAGTGCTGGGGCCTAGCGGCAAAGTGTGGCTCGTTGATTTTGTCTACACGCGCTGCCAAACCCTGTGCACATCGCTCGGCTCGATTTACCAGCAACTGCAAACGCAAATTGAGGCGCGAGGCTTGCAGGGCAAAGTGGGCTTGCTGTCGATCAGCTTTGACCCCGCCAACGACGACGCCATCGCGCTGATGGACTACGCTAAGCGCATGGGCATGAACCCGCAGGTTTGGCAAATCGTCACGCTGACCAACTGGCAAGATCGCCGCCGTTTGTTAGACGCATTCGGCATCATGGTGCTGCCCGCGCCGCTTGGCGAGTTTGAGCACAACGCCGCGCTGCATGTGGTGACCAGCAGCGGCATGCTGACGCGCATCGTCGACTACAACGATTTCAATACGGCGCTGGATGCCGCGCTTGCTTCCGTGCCCGCAATCCATTCTGCAGCCGCGCCATGATGCGAGCGCTTGCGGCCGCCAGCACTGCGGTATTAGCCGTGGCGATGTCCGTGCCGCCCCTGCGCAGTGTGATTGAGCAAAGCATGGCCTGGCACATGGTGGTGCAAATGCCGCTGCTGGTGCTGGCCGGCGCGTTGGCTGCGATGGCAGTGCCTGCTGGTCTGCAATCGGCCAAATTAGCTAATTTCAATCACTTCGGCCTGACAGGCTTTATGGCCGCGCAAGGCATCGTCGCCTACTGGATGCTGCCGCTGGCCATCGACCGCGCCGTGGTCAACCCCGGCTTTGACGCGCTCAAACTGCTCACACTTTTTATCAGCGGCATGTTGTTGAGTGATGCGTTCAAGCGTGCCCCCGTGGCGCTGCAGTTGTTCTTCATGGGCTACTGGGTGTCAATGATGGCGTGGCTAGGCATCTATTTCGCCACCACCGACCTGCGCCTGTGCAACGCGTATTCGCAGGCCAGCCAAGTCGCTACAGGCTGGAGCCTGTTAGCGCTGGGCTTGGTGCTGGGCGCGGTTTGGTTGGCTGCTGCTGGACGTATGCTGGTTAAAGT
>JANOWB010000477.1:0-1650 GCA_031417695.1 Polaromonas sp. | reverse complement strand
ATCAAAACCATAACAATGCGGCTAAAACTTTTGCGGCCGCATCACCTCAATGCTAGAAAAAAACAAACTCACACCGTAGTTGCTGGCGTATTGCTCAATGACATGGCTGGCCATGGCGTCGGCCACAGCGCCGTCGCAAATGATCTTCATCTCTATCATCCGGTCAGCGTCCCAATTGCCTTCATGTGTTGCGTTTTGAGAGCCACCACGAACGTCGTAGACGGTGTAGCCCTGTGCGCCCAGCCGCTTGGCATCCAGGATCAGTGACTTTTCCAGCACGGCCTCGGTAATGATGACGAGTAGTTTTTTTTGATGTTTAAGCATGGTTTATGTCTCTAATGTCTCTATTCATCAGGCCGACTCAACCGAGGAATTGGGCCAGATTCAAATACAGCGGTATGCCCAGCAGCACGTTAAATGGAAAAGTAATGCCCAAAGCTGCCGTGATTGACAACGCAGCATTGGCCTGCGGCACGGCAATACGCATGGCAGTAGGCGCGGCAATGTAGCTGGCGCTGGCGGCCAACGCCGCCATGATGGCGATGCCGCCAGTGCTCAACCCCAGCGCCTTGCCGCCAAGAGCTCCCAGTACGGCCAAGCCTAGGGGTGCCACTAACGCGAACGCTATCAATTTAACCCCGTAGCGTTTGAGCTCGCCCAACCTACCCCCGGCTACCAGTCCCAGCTCTAGTAAAAACAGCGCCAGCACGCCTTTGAAGAGCACCGTGAACAGCGGTGAAATCGGTGCGGTGCCCGTCTCACCCATGAACGTGCCAATTGCCAGCCCACCGACCAGTAGAAAAACCGACTTGCCCAAGAAAACGTCATGCGCCAAAGCGCGCCACGCAAAGCCAGTTTTAGTGCCGCTGGGGTTGCCTTGCTTTTTTTCAAACCAGCGCGCCAGGGCAATGCCGGTAACGATTCCTGGCGCTTCCAGCAGCGCCACCCACAAAGCTGCGTGCGCTTCGAACTCGATGTTGCGATGTGTCAGGTAAGCACTGGCTACTGCAAACGTGACCACGCTTACTGAGCCGTAATGCGCTGCGACTGAGGCCGCATCGAACCCGTTGAGCCCGACCAAACGACGCAGCAGGGGGTAGAGCAACACCGGGATCATCAAGCCCAGAGTCAAGCAAAAAAGCATCTGCGGCACAACGGCGCTCAGGCTTTGTTTTGACAACTCAACCCCGCCCTTTAAGCCGATGGCGAGCAGAAGGTAAATGGAAAGGGTTTCGTACAGAACCCCGGGCAAAGCCAAGTCACTTTTCACCAACCGCGCAAGCAGGCCGAGTAAAAAGAACAAAACAACAACATCAATCATCAAAAAGTCTTTGCATTAATTTTTAAAATTGTCGACGCTGGCGCAAGCTAGGACTTGCTTTGCAACGCATTGCGGGTAATCGCAGACAGGGTGGTTCGAGTGGTGATGACTTCTTCGTCCAGCATCACTTCAATCAGTGTGCCTTCAGGGCGAGCAAGCGCTGCCAGAAGCTGGCCCTCAAATTCGGCGGTGCGGGTAATTCGCACGCCCGCATAGCCGTAGGCGCGGGCCAGCGCAGCAAAGTCGGGGTTTTGCAAATATGAACCGCTGGAGTGCGTTGGGTACTCGCGCTCCTGGTGCATGCGAATCGTGCCGTACATGCCGTTGTT
>JANOWB010000476.1:0-5311 GCA_031417695.1 Polaromonas sp. | reverse complement strand
GAGATCAACAATCGCCCGCGAAAGACCTTGAACGCTTACTCACCGCTGGAGGTGTACCGCAATTTGCTGCTGAACCACCACAGCGCTCCAGATATCATCCAATGATCCACAGTGTTGCGCTTAGAGTTGAATCCAAGCAATCAATACGGGCGCGAGCAGCTCCTGAAATAATAGCTATCATCAAGGCTTTAGGCGTCGTTACGCCGATCCTCCCGTCGCTCGGCATACCAAAATTCCATCCCCTTGCGCTGCTTCAAGGCTTTGGTTCCACGCAACGCCATCCGCGCCATCATTTTGATGGTCTCGCCAGTTGAGTAAGTGCGGAGCTTTCTTGCAGACGTGGTGACGGTCTGCTTCAAAATCACAAACTTGCCCTGCCGCCCAAGCTTTTTTAATGCCCGGCTCATCACAATCTCTTCTGCCCCGTAGTATTTTTCGTCGAAGCCGCCAACAGCGTTAAACGCAGCACGCGTGCAAAACAAAAAACAACCTGCTGCAAGGCCAGTTGCACGAAAAATACGAACGATGACCCAAAGCAGAATCCGCGCAAACCACGGCACAGGCTCATCAAAACCAATCCCAGCGCCGCCGCCCACCGCACCATTGCGCATCGCGTCAACGGCCGCTCGAACGACCTCAACGTTAACCACCGTGTCCGCATCCACAAAGATCAACCACTCACCTGTTGCCACTCGAGCGCCTGAGTTGCGTGTGGCGGCAATTTGACGATGGGTCACGCTGACGAGAATGGCGCCCTTCTGTGCAGCTATAGAACAAGTCTGGTCGGTTGAGCCGTCATCTGCCACCACGACTTCGTACGCTTCGCCCAGCGCGAGCCCAGTATTGTGCAAGGCGTCGAGTGTTTCGGCGAGGCACTGCTCTTCGTTGTAGGCTGGGACGATGAAAGAGATCATGGGAAGTTGGACGGGCTGAGGTCAAAGCGCGCAAGTGCCCTATTTGGCGGCTGTCCCGCATGGGGAAAATGCCGAATGGTAGCGCTAAGTCATCGCCTTTCGTGGCTGCTGGTCTTTTGAGGGCGGGATGAGCGCTTAGCTTCAGTTTTCTGGGAAAGAATGGGGCTCTGACTCCAATTAACCAGCAATTGTGCGAATTGCCTGAATGGAAAACTTTAAGCGGTACGCCACGTGCCGTTTTTGAGATGTGCTTTCACCTGATCCCAAGAGTGTGCGGCCTCCGGGTTGCGCTCAAATTCAGCCAAACGCGCGTTAAGTTCTGCTTTCAGCTCAGGTGAAACCTCGATCGCGTCAGGCACAGCAGCAATGCTTTCCCAAATCACTTCCACGAGCTGAATGCGCTCTTTTACGGGCAGTTCCAAAATGTCGGCAACGGAGATTTGGGTCATGGGCCGAACACTACCACGAACTACCGGCGCGACCTAGGGTTTCAAAAGATCAATGCGACATGTTCAAGTCAGGTCTTTTGACCTGAACTCTTCAACCGTTGCCCAAACCAGCTTTAAACCAAAAGCGGCCACCAACACGCTGGCAACACGGTTGAAGACGTGCGAAAACCGCTGATACCCGCGCTTTACTCTGGGCACAGAAAATGCCACCACTAAAAACAGGTGCCACGCCACGGAGTTGAAGTAAACCAACGCGACAGCGGCGACGATGAGCGAGCAGCCCGAATTGGCCGGGAACGTCGTCACAAAGACGCTGCCAAAAAACAGCGCCGGTTTCGGGTTAAGCATATTGGTGACAAGGCCTAGCTGAAAAGCCGAGCCCAACGTGAGATGCACAGGCACGTCAACATCGCTAGATGCCTTAGAGCGCCAAAGCCGCCATGCCACATAAAGCAGATAGCCACCACCCGCCAGTTGCGCCAGCAAACGCACAACGGGATGCGCCGCGAAGATAACGCCAACACCACTAACAGCCAGCGTCGCCCAAATCAGCGTAGCCGTTGTGACGCCTGCGACTGCCATCGCTGCGGTCGAACGCTTTGCGCTCACAGCGAGTTGCGCGAGAAGAACAAAATTAACACCGGGCGTTACCAAGACAACCCAGTGAAGCAACGAAATGGTTAAGAGAGTTTCTAGCATTTGCGTGTGCTAATCACTCGCAAAATTAGCCAGCCTTTGCTTTGGAATAAATTGGGGTCAGACCCCGCGCCAGACCCCGCGCCAGATTCAAACCGCATGTACCGACCCGGCCAGTGGCTGCACCGCCAGTCTTAACCCCATCGCCTTAAGAATGGCTGACAAGCTGCTAAGCGCCGGATTACCTTTTCGCGAAAGGGTGCGGTAAAGCTGGGTCGGGTTCAAATGGGCTTGCTCAGCCACAGCTTGAACGCCGCCAAAAGCCTGTGCCATTTGGCGCAGCACGATTAAAAGCTCAGCTTGGTCGCCGTCTTCCAGAATGCCGTTGATCACCTCTAGCGCTAACGCCGGGTCGTCGCGGTATAGCTCGGCCATTGCTTCGTCATTGGGTTTACTTTTCATCATCCGTTCTCCTTTGCCAATCCTGCCAATATGCAACCGCTCTAGAAATGTCGGCATCCTGAGTGCGCTTGTCGCCGCCGCAAAGCAGCAACACCACACGATGGCCCGACACGGCGTAATACAGCCGATAACCCGGCCAGACATCAATACGCAATTCAGATACGCCGTCACGACAGAACTTGTGGTCACCAAAATTACCAAGTTCAACGCGCGTCACACGCCGAAGCACTGCTACCTTGGCTTTGCTGTCACGAAGCCGTTTCAGCCAATCGATGTACAAGTCTTTTTGCTCGCTGGCGCTGACGTAGTGCTCTATTTGGTACATCGCCATTTTCGTCTAAGAACGAAATTTACTCAAGTTGAGGGTTTAAAAACATGAAAACATCGATTTTCATGTGTTGAATAACGTTTAAGCCCAATGAATACGGGTGCGAGCAGCTCCTAATTCAATAGTAGCTACCGCCGCTTGCCCTACCCCACCCAACGCTGCGCGTTGTGCCACAGCTGCATCCACGGGCTGTGGGCTGCTTTATCTAACGGCGTCCAGCTCATTTGAATATTGCGAAAGACGCGCTCGGGGTGCGGCATCATTGCCGTGAAGCGGCCATCGAGAGTTGTTACTGCCGTAAAACCACCGGGGCTGCCGTTGGGGTTGGCGGGGTACGCCTCTGTTGCCGCACCGCTGTTATCGGTAAAGCGCATGGCGGCTATGGCGTTGGCCGCATCGCCTCGCCCTCCCAAGGCCGGGTCGAAATTGGCGAAACCTTCGCCGTGCGCTACGGCTATTGGCAAGCGGCTGCCTTCCATGCCTTTGAAGAAGAGGCTGGGTGAATCTAGCACTTCAACTTGGCTCAAGCGGGCTTCAAAGCGTTCGCTTTGGTTGGTGGTGAACCTTGGCCATGCTTGTGCGCCGGGGATGATGCTGCTGAGCTCGGCAAACATTTGGCAGCCGTTGCAGACGCCTAGACCAAACGTGTCTTTTTCTGCAAAGAACTTGGCAAATTGGTCGGCTAGCAGTGGGTTGAAAGTGATGGACCTTGCCCAGCCGATGCCTGCACCCAACGTGTCGCCGTAGCTAAAACCGCCGCAGGCGACTACGCCTTTGAAGTCGGCCAGTTGGGCTCGACCGGTTTGCAGGTCGGTCATGTGAACGTCGTAGGCTTCAAAACCTGCCTGGGTGAAGGCGTAGGCCATTTCTATGTGGGAGTTGACGCCTTGTTCGCGGAGGATGGCTACTTTGGGTTTGGAGAGGTTGAGGTACGCAGAACCCTCACCCCTGCCCTCTCCCGCCAGCGGGAGAGGGAGGAAATCCGATTTACTCCCTCTCCCGTCCGGGGAGAGGGCTGGGGTGAGGGGCTTCGGGAGGAAGACATGCAAGCCGGGGTTGGCCAAATCACCCACCGCCGCATGCTCCGCATCTGCACCTGCCGGGTTGTCACGCTGCTGGCAAATGCGCCAGCTGACTGAGTCCCACACTTGATGCAAGTCTTGCAGCTTGCCTTTGAACACCGCCTTGGTGTCGCGCCAGACTTGTACTTCACCGATGCCCACTTTTATGGTCGATGCTTCAGGCCGGGTTTTACCTATGAAGTGGCTGAACTTACTCAAGCCGTGTTCACGCAGCGTTTGCATCACGTCGTTGCGCACGCTGGTAGCTACCTGAATGACCACGCCCAGCTCTTCATTGAACAACGCTTTTAACGTCAGCTCATCGCGCCGCACGCCGACTTGGCCGGCCCAATTTTTACTGTCGCCCACGTCCATGCGGCTGTCGGTAATGCCGTCGCCTTCAATAAGCAGCATGTCGATGTTGAGTGCCACACCAACATTGCCTGCAAACGCCATCTCACACACACACGCAAACAGCCCGCCGTCGCTGCGGTCGTGGTAGGCCATGATCTGGTTTTTTACGCGCAGAGCGTTGATGGCGTTGACCAGGTTCACCAAATCTTTTGGCTCGTCAAGGTCGGGCACATCTCCGTCTTCTAGCTGCAGCGTTTGCGCCAAGATGCTGCCGCCCATGCGTTTTTGGCCTTTGCCAAGGTCAATCAAAATCAGCGTGGTGTCCGCCTCGTCTCGGTTGAGCTGCGGGGTAAGCGTGCCGCGCACATCGGGCAGCGATGCAAACGCAGTGATGATGAGCGACACGGGGGACGTGACTTTTTTGCTTTCGCCATCGTCTTTCCACGTTGTGCGCATCGACAGCGAATCTTTACCGACCGGAATCGACACACCCAGCGCAGGGCACAACTCCATGCCCACGGCTTTCACCGTTTCAAACAGCGCGGCGTCTTGGCCCGGCTCGCCGCAAGCGGCCATCCAGTTGGCTGACAGCTTGACGCGCGGCAGCTCAATGGGTGCTGCCAGCAAGTTGGTGATGGCCTCAGCCACGGCCATGCGGCCTGATGCGGCAGCGTTGACAACCGCCAGCGGCGTGCGCTCGCCCATGGCCATCGCTTCGCCCGCAAAGCCCTGGTAGTCGGCCAGCGTCACGGCGCAGTCAGCAACTGGCACTTGCCACGGGCCGACCATTTGGTCGCGGTGGGTAAGGCCGCCGACAGTGCGGTCGCCGATGGTGATTAAAAAGCGTTTGGATGCGACTGTGGGGTGGCTTAGAACGTCGATGACGCTTTTTTGGAGGTCTATGCCTGTGAGGTCGATGGGCTTGGTGGTGCGTTTGACGGTTTTGACGTTGCGGTGCATTTTTGGTGGCTTGCCGAGCAGAACTTCCATTGGCATGTTGACTGGGGAGGATGCGGGGATGCCCTCACCCCCGCCCTCTCCCGGAGGGAGAGGGAGTAAGTCATTTTTCTCGCCCGGAGGGAGAGGGAGTAATTCGGGGAGTGAATC
>JANOWB010000475.1:0-2838 GCA_031417695.1 Polaromonas sp. | reverse complement strand
GGTGCGACGCGAAACACTTGAGCGCGAGTACGAACGCATTCCCTACGAGCCGCTGAACCAGGACATCGTGGGCATCCCGGTGCGCAAAGTCATTATTCAGGTGGAAGCGGGGCGCAACATTGCCGTGCTGGTCGAAGCCGCTGTGCGCAATGCTATTTTGCAGCTGCGCGGCATCAATACCTACGAAGAGTTTGTTGAGCGCCACCGGAAGGCCATGGCGCAAGACGAAGCAAACTAGACGCCAATATTGCTATTTATTAAGTAGCTGCTCGCGCCCGTTTTTATTGGGCTACAGCTCGATTTGTATCTCAAATGAGGCCTCTTCAGGCCGTTTTGATCTTCATTTGCGTTATCGACATTTAACGCGCAGGCGCCGCCTGCCGATTTGGGCACTTGGGTTTGGTGCAATTGGCGTAAATCGACAGCGAATGGTCGGTGATGGTGAATCCCTTGATGGTGGCCACAGCGTGCTGGCGCTTTTCAATTTCAGCGTCATAAAACTCTTCGACTTTGCCGCAGTCAAGGCACACCAGGTGGTCATGGTGCTGGCCCTCATTTAGCTCGTACACCGCTTTGCCAGATTCAAAATTACTGCGGTTAAGTAGCCCCGCTTGCTCAAACTGGGTCAACACGCGGTAAACCGTGGCCAGGCCCACGTCCGACCGGTCGTCTAGCAGCACCCGGAAAACATCTTCTGCCGTCATGTGGCGCTGTTTGCCAGTTTGAAAAATTTCCAGAATTTTCAGGCGCGGCAGCGTTGCTTTCAGGCCGGTGCTCTTGAGTTCGCTAATGTTGCTCATGACGTGGTTCCGTAAAAGGGTTCCGTGAAGGATTCCATAATCACCAGCTCGCCTGAGCGGCCAGCCGTTTTGCATTTTGCCGGGAGTCATCAGGCGACGCCTACCCCTGCCGCTACAATGAATCATCATATCTCTACCCCATACTATGCTTGAAAAATATCGTGACAGCGTAGGGTCAGCGCTCTTGGCTTGCGCCGCTTTGGTGGCCGTCAGCACGCTGGGCGCTTGCGCTGGCACCAGCGGTGGCTCAACCAACCCGGTGAACTGGATCACGCCTTACAAAATCGACGTGATTCAGGGCAACTTTGTGTCCAAAGAGCAGGTTGAGGCGCTCAAAGCCGGCATGACGCGGGGCCAGGTCAAAGACGTTTTAGGCACGCCCTTGCTGGCCAGCTTGTTTCATGCTGATCGCTGGGACTATGTGTTTACGCTCAAGCGCCAAGGCGTAGAGCCGCAGTCGTACAAATACACCACGTACTTTAAGGGCGACGTGCTGGAACGCTTTGAGGGCGACGCCATGCCGACTGAGCAAGAGTTTATTTTGGCGTTGGCCAGCGCCCGCTCGCCCCGAAAAGTGCCGGTGCTTGAAGCAACGCCAGAGCAGCTCAAAGCGGCTGAAAAGCCAGCGCCAGCAGAGGCGCCTGCGGCCGCCGCGCTGCTACCAGCCGCGCCGGCTGCCGCTGTGAATTACCCGCCGCTTGAAAACCCGTCGCGCTGAGCGGTGCAGTCATGGCTAGCGCAGCAGACATTAGGCAATCACCCACCCAAGCAGCTATCGCCGTAGCGGTAGCAGGCGCTAGCGGCCGCATGGGACACATGCTGATCGACGCCATCGCGCAAAACCGCGATTGCCAGCTAAGCGGTGCTATTGACATAGCGGGCAGCCCCGCAGTGGGGCAAGACGCGGCAGCTTTCGCCGGGCGAATCAGCGGCGTAGTTATTCAAGCCGACATTGCCGAGGGCCTAAAAACCAGCCAGGTGCTTATCGATTTCACCCGGCCTGAAGGCACGATGGCGCACTTGGCAGTGTGCCGAGAGCTCGGCGTCAACATGGTGATTGGCACCACGGGTTTTACCGATGCGCAAAAAGCCGAAATTGCCGAGGCCGCCCAACATATCGCCATCGTCATGGCACCGAACATGAGCGTTGGTGTTAACGTCACTTTGAAGCTGCTTGAGCTTGCGGCCAAAGCGTTAAACACAGGCTATGACATTGAAATCGTCGAAGCGCATCATCGCCACAAAGTGGATGCGCCGTCTGGCACAGCGTTGAAAATGGGCGAGGTGATTGCCAGCGCACTGGGTCGTGATTTAAAAGACTGCGCCGTGTATGCGCGCGAGGGCCACACCGGCGCGCGAGACCCGTCGACCATCGGTTTTGCTGCCGTGCGCGGCGGCGACGTGGTGGGCGACCACACCGTGATGTTTTTGGGCGACGGTGAGCGTATTGAAATCACTCACAAGTCGTCAAGCCGCACCACCTACGCGCAGGGCAGTTTGCGCGCGGCGCGGTTCTTGGCGGGTAAATCTTCAGGCATGTTTGACATGTTTGATGTGCTCAATCTCCATTGATTCCCACTTAGTTGTAAGGCGAGCCAGCAATGAATTTCATGAGTTTAATGACCCAAGGCGGCGCGGTAAGCGTGATTGTGGCGGTGCTGCTGCTGCTAATGTCCATTGCCAGTTGGGTCGTGATTTTGTGGAAAGCGTGGCTGCTAAAGCGCGCCGTGGGCGACGTGGCGCGCAGCACGGCGGTGTTTTGGCAGTCGTCCAGCGTGGCGGAGGCAACTGAAAAAGTCGCCGCGTTTGACCGCGAAGCTCTTGTGCTGCCATTGATTGCTGCCAGCAAGTTAGCGCCCGGCAACACCTTGGCCACGCGGGGCGACAAGTCCCAGCAGCTGACCCGCGTGCTGCGCGACGCGCTGCATGGCGTGTTGCTCAAGCTGCAATACGGCCAGGTGCTGCTGGCCACAGTGGGCTCTACTGCACCGTTTGTGGGCTTGCTGGGCACGGTTTGGGGCATCTACCACGCGCTAAT
>JANOWB010000474.1:0-2835 GCA_031417695.1 Polaromonas sp. | reverse complement strand
GCCCCCGCGGGGGGCAGGAAGTGACACGAAGTGCACGACCGTGGGGGCCACACCTTTAGGCGCAGCGGCCCCCTCGGGGTGCAGGGAGTTACACAAAGTGAACGACCGTGGGGGCACATTCACCAGCCGAGGCTCAAGTGCAAAGGCAAATAAACCGCCATCCCCACCACGATCGTCCCTAGCACGCCTTTGCGCCAGAAAAACCAGGCGGCGCCCGCTGCTGCTGCAAACAAGCGCGCGTCTTGCCAGGTGCTGATCAACTGGCCTTGGGTCATGACGAGTTCGGGAATCACCACCGCAGCCAGTGCAGCAATCGGCGCGTATTGCAGGCCGCGCGCGGCCCAGGCGGGCAATGCCCAAGGTTTGCTTGAAATGAAGAAAAAGCAGCGCGTCAATACCGTTATGCCCGCCAGGCAGACGATGGTCAGCAAGGTGCTGCTGTCGGTCGCGTTCATGCTGCGCGCTCCGCGAGCTTGTTTTTTGTACGGCCCGGGGGCGTTTTGCCTTCGAGCCACAGGCACAAGAGCACCGCCGCCGCAATGGCCACCACGATATTCAGCTTTAGCGGCATGGCGTAGGCCGCCACTGCTGCAACACCAGCGATCAGCCCGGCCGCCACACGCAAACGGCTGGTGGCCAGTGAGCACAAAATGCCCAGCAGGCACAGCACGCCCGCAAACCCCAGGCCCCAACTGGTAGGAATGAAGTTGGCCAGCACAATGCCAATGCCGCTGGCCAGCATCCAATTGGCCCAGGCAACAAAGCAGTGCCCCGCCAAAAATGCGTCTTGTGCTTGTTGCTGCTCCGCGGTTTGCCCCGGCGCGGGAAAGCGCTCGGTGAATTGCACGTAGCTCACGTCCGTCGTCAAGTAGCCAGTGATGAGGCGCTGGCTAAGGGGCAGGTGCATCAGGTAGTCGCGCAGGTGCAGGCTGAACACGGTAAAGCGCAAATTCACGCAAAATGCAGCCGCCAAAATCACCCACAGTGGCGCCGCGGCGACGATCAGCGGAATCGCGGTCAGTTGCGCACTGCCGGCAAAAACCAGCAAAGTCATCGCCACTGATTCGAACACGCTCAAGCCCGACTTGACCATGGCTACGCCCGTCATCAAGCCCCAGGCGGCGAACCCGGCGACTTGCGGCAACATGGTGCGCATGCCGACTTTGAATTCTGGATGGCGAAAATTAACTGGGCGAAAAAACATGGTTCAGGGCGCTGTGGGCGAAACTGGGCTGCTCAATACTGTGCTGCTGAACACCGCCGCCTCAGTCAAGGGATTGCCACGTAAAAAATCAGCTACTGACATTGACTTGCCACCCGCTTTTTGCAGCCGCGTGATGCGCAGCGCGCCGTCGCCTGTGGCAACGTCCAGGCCCTCATTTTGAATGCTAAATAAGCTTCCAGACGCCATTTTATGGGCGCGAGCAGCTATTAAAACATGAGCGATTTGCAGCTTGATGACCTCGCCATTCAGCACGCTGCTGGCCCCGGGCGAGGGGTTGAAAGCGCGAATGCGGCGTTCAATCACTGCGGCGTTTTGCTGCCAGTCAATTTGCGCTTCAGACTTGTCAATTTTGTGCGCGTAAGTAATGCCTGCTTGCGGCTGCGCGACAGGTACGAGGCTACTCGACGCAGCCAGTGCCAACGCTTTCACAATCAATTGCCCGCCCATCGCAGCGAGCTGGTCGTGCAATGCGGGCGTGGTGTCGTCAAGCGCAATTGCCTGCTTTTCTACAAGCAGCATGTCGCCAGTGTCTAGCCCCGCGTCCATTTGCATGATGGTGATGCCGGTCTCCGTGTCGCCGGCCTCAATAGCGCGGTGAATAGGCGCTGCGCCGCGCCAACGGGGAAGCAGCGATGCGTGAATGTTCAAGCAACCCAGCCGCGGCGTGCTAAGCACCCATTGCGGCAATATCAAGCCGTACGCTGCCACCACCATGATGTCTGCCTGCGCGGCTTCAATTGCTTGCTGCGCGGCGTGCGCCTCGTCTGGGTATTTGCCGTCAAGCCGTAAACTGCGCGGCTGCGCTGCAGGAATGTCGTGCGAGATTGCCCACTGCTTGACGGGTGACGCCTGCAATTTCAGGCCGCGCCCGGCGGGGCGGTCGGGCTGGGTCAGCACCAGCACCACTTTGTGGCCAGCTGCGTGAATTGACTCGAGCGCTGTGCGGGCAAATTCCGGCGTTCCCGCAAAAATAACCTTCATTAAACGCTCATCAGTCGGCTTTAGCTTGCTTGATCATCTTGGTCTTGATGCGGTTGCGTTTAAGCGGCGACAAATATTCAACAAACACCTTGCCTATCAAGTGGTCCATCTCGTGCTGTACACACACCGACAGCAGGCCATCGGCCTCATGGGTTTGCAGTTTGCCGTCCAGGTCAAGCGCCTCGACTTTGATGGCTAACGAACGTTCTACATCGTCGTAAATACCGGGCACTGACAGGCAGCCTTCGTTGTTGATTTTTTTCTCGTCGCTGGCCCAGACAATATTCGGGTTAATCAGCACCAAAGGGGTATCGCGCTCTGCGCTTACGTCAATCACCACCACCCGCTCGTGCACGTTGACCTGCGTGGCCGCCAGGCCAATGCCTTCTGCGTCATACATGGTGTGCAACATGTCATCGACAAGGGTTTTTATGCGGGCGTCAACAGTTGCCACCGGTTTGGCAATGGTGTGCAGCCGGGCGTCGGGATAGCGAAGAATGGTCAGTTGTGTCATGTTGCTAGGGTAGTTGTCTCTATTTTCGCAAACTTTCGGGGCTTTTGGGCTGCGATGTGTGGCGGAAATCCAGTTTTCATTGCTCAATCAAGGGCTTAGGTGCAAAATTGCGTGT